>CBDUUJ010000258.1:0-4804 GCA_965370205.1 uncultured bacterium | reverse complement strand
CAAAGAGAAAATCAAGTTCCTGAAGAAATCAATCGATGTCCTCACCCTGACCGCGACACCGATCCCGCGAACGCTCTACATGTCGCTTATCGGGCTTAGGGATATCAGCATCATCGACACACCTCCAGCCGACAGGCTTCCTATACGCACTTATGTGAAGCGGTGGAATCCGCACCTGGTCAAAACCGCAATTCAGGCTGAATTATCAAGAAACGGGCAGGTGTATTACCTTCACAACAAGGTGGAGAGCATCTGGGCAGCCGCGCGAAAGATTCAGAAGCTCGTTCCCGAGGCTCACATAGCTGTCGCGCACGGCCAGATGGATGAAACCGAGCTTGAGAAGGTCATGATTGAGTTTATGTCCGGCGAACACGATGTCCTGATCTGCACGACAATCATTGAAAACGGACTTGATATCCCGAGGGTCAACACTCTGATCGTCGAGGATGCCCAGAATTTCGGACTTGCGCAGCTTCACCAGATACGGGGCCGTGTGGGTCGAAGCGGATTACAGGCCTTTGCGTACTTTCTGTTCCCGATCGCGAAACCGCTTTCCGGACTCGCCGCGAAAAGGCTTGAGGCGCTTTCGGATTTCAGCCATCTCGGAGCCGGATACGAAATCGCACAGCGTGATCTCGAACTTCGCGGCGCGGGAAATATCCTGGGCCCCGAACAGCATGGATTTGTCAGCCAGCTTGGGTTTGATCTTTATTCAAAGGTTCTGGCGGAGACAATTTCCGAGGTAAGGGACGGGGATATCGATTACGACAACATCGGGCTTTCCGGACATATCGAGTGCATGTTAAGGCTTCCTGTGGATGCAAGAGTGCCGTCGAGCTATCTCCATGACCAGACAGAGAGATTCTCGCTGTACAGGAGACTCACAATGATCAGGAACCTGGATGAGCTTGAGGTTATTAAAACCGAGATGCGTGACAGGTTCGGGAAACCGCCGGTGGAAGTCATGAACCTGATCGATGTGCTCCAGTTGAGGCTCAGAGCGATGAAATGCGGTGTTGAGGCGATCACGCACGATGCAACGCGAAAAGTTATCGAGGTGACATTCCATTACAGGATGTCGCGTGATGAACGGTGGAAGAAAATCGGCGACATGGTCAGGCAGGCCAGGCTGCGTCCGACTCCGAGAGGATTCCTTGTGAAAACAACCGGGGATCCTGAAAAGATAATGGCGCAGGTCAGACATATAATCAGGGAACTTGAGAAAGCGTGTGTTCCGATTGCCAAACCTGTGAGTGGAGGAATCAGCGCCTGAATTTTTCAGGGATGTTGGGAAAATCCCGATAGTCCTGATATGATACAGTGTTTGTCTTTGGGATTCCTGGTGAAGGATTCCATGAGATTGAATAAACAAGGAGAAAGAAATGAATATTTCAAAACAGTGCTACATCATAGGAATTCTGATGATTGTGCTCGTCCTTTCGGGAGGAGCCGGATTGGGTTGCATGGAGAGCAAACCGATTGAGACCCCAAGCGATGTCGGCAGTATGGCCATTGCCCGTGTCGGTGATGTGGAGCTTACCATGGAGGATCTCATTAGCAAGCCCCAGCTCTACTCGGTTATTGATGATGGGTTAATCATGCAGGAGATCATCCGCCAGGAGGCTGCCAGACGCGGGATTGTCATTGAGCAGGAAACAATTCAGGGAAAGGTGGATGAATTTTATGAGATGCAGGGAGGTTATGAAGTATTTATGGAAAACATGGGTAATAACATGCCTTTGGCACTTATCCCGGAAGATGTGCGGGTATTCATCACCAATCAGGAGATGCAGCAGGCGATCCTCAATGATGTCTGGGCAACAGACCATGGTCCGGTTTCCGATGAGGAAATCACGGAGTACTGGAGCATTAATGAAAGCAGGTTACGCATGATGATTGCCGGTGAAAATGAAATTGAAGAGGCAGAAGTGACAATGGAGATGGCTCTTGAGATGATCGAGGAAGACTTGAAAAATCAATGGATGTCCGAAAATGCCATGACCTTTTTTACTGATCTTCGAGAGAATTCCGATGTCGAATTTTATCTTCGCGACATGCTTGAAGAACGCGAAGAAGTTGTGGTTCCTCTTGTTCCTGAGGATGAGGTAATTGAAGAAACTCCTGAGGATGAGGTAATTGAAGATATCCCTGAGGATGAGGTAATTGAAGAGATCCCTGAGGATGAGGTAATTGAAGATATCCCTGAGGATAATGAATCGGACGACTCGGTGGATGAACACCTGTCGGAGGATTCGGATCAATAATGCCGTCCGACAATAAACCCGGAGTTATGTATTAAACGAAAAATCGTGAAACGAAAAAATCGGGGACACCTTGTTACTCATCCTGAGTAAAAGGTGTCCCCGTAAAAAATGTATCGACATTCCATGAACGCTTCAAAGAAATTACTCGACATCCTGGTAGTCATTATTCTGATCGTCCTGGTGGTCGTGTTCTTCGGTTCGCGCAGACCCGGTCCGGTGGAGACCGCCCGTGATCTGATGCATCGGAACAACGCCGAGCATCTGAGTCCGCACGATCTCAACCAGGGAATGCCAATGGGGCATCCGGATTTGATTCTCGATATTTCGGACGGTGATCCGATTATTACATCGGATGCGTATTCCGTCGGACGCGACTGGTTTGAGTATGAATTTTCGATAAGGACGGGGAATTACGTTAACTCCGGAATGGATGAGGAAACTGCGGGGATGTATGCGATAGAGGATGTGTTGATGCTGGGACTTCGGGAGCTTGTTATTCTCTCGGCTGTAGATGAGTTCGGTATTGAACCGTACGAGGATTATATCGACACGCAGGAGGCGAATTTCTACGCCTCGCTGGAATCGGAAGGCGATGCCGAGGAGCTTCTCCGGCAGATGGGGATGACGATGGAGACGGTTCGGGACATGTGGAGGAAGGATTACGTAACGAACAGCCTCAAGTCCCGGATCGCGGAGTTGAATGGTGTCGAGCCGATGACATCCGCAGCCGAGGAAACATTTTTAACATGGCTTGATGAGAAAATAATCTCCACCGAGTGGGTGTTTGAGGAACCTGAACTTGAAACGCTTTATCATATAGTCCTTGAATCGGACGGGGATATCGATGATGAGAATGAGCAAGTTGAAGGGATAGAAGATTAACAGTTTGCCGGAAATTATTTCCTGTCTGTTTATAAACATCCCGCTGTAAGAAAAAACACAATTTCGGAAGATATTATTTCCGTGACTTATTCATGATAAGAGAGGCGTAACAGTGACAAAAAAATGGATTTACCTTCCCAGCGAGGGAAAGGCCGAAATGAAAGATCTGCTCGGCGGCAAGGGTGCGAACCTGTGCGAGATGTGGAACATGGGTCTTCCCATCCCGCCGTTTTTTATTGCGACAACCGAGGGCTGCATCTATTACATGGAGCACGGCGAGATGCCTCCGGGGATCGAGAGTCAGGTTGAGAACGGGCTTAAATTCATCAATAAGCAGAAAGGGCAGACATTCGGCGACCCGTCGAATCCCCTGCTTCTATCTGTCAGATCGGGAGCAAAGTTCAGCATGCCCGGCATGATGGATACAGTTCTCAATATCGGGCTGAATAAAAAAATCCTCAATGGCCTGATAAAGAAAACAGGGAACGAGCGATTCGCCCGTGACTGCTATCGCCGTCTCCTCCAGATGTTCGGCGAAGTGGTTCTGGATGTCGACAAGGAACTTTTCGAGCATGCGCTTACAGCCAGGCGGAGGAAATTCGGAGTTATGTCCGATCCGGAGCTTCCGGCTGCGGCTCTCAGGGAACTTGGAAATGAGTTTGAAGGTTTCATCCGGGATGCAGGAGTGAAAATTCCGGCGAATCCGGTCGCCCAGCTTATGATCGGGATTGAATCGGTCTTTAAAAGCTGGAACACCGAGCGCGCGATCGCCTACCGTAACGCGAATCGTATCTCCCACAATCTCGGAACCGCGGTTAATATCCAGGCCATGGTGTTCGGGAATACCAATGAGGATTGCGGATCGGGCGTTCTGTTCACACGCGACCCGTCCACAGGCAAGCCTGGTCTCTACGCTGAATTCCTCTTTAACGCGCAGGGCGAGGAGGTTGTCGCAGGAACCCGGAATCCGCTGCACATTGATATATTAAAAGATAAAAAACCGGACATATACAGGGAGCTTGTCGGGTACACTGCCAAACTTGAAAATCGTTACAGGGACATGCAGGACATGGAGTTCACCTTCGAGAATGACAAGCTCTGGGTTCTCCAGACCCGCAACGGCAAGAGAACCGGTCCTGCTGCGGTGCGTGTGGCAGCCGACATGGTCAGTGAGAAGTTGATCACTCCCGAGGAGGCGGTCATGCAGGTCGATCCGAATCTCCTTGTTCAGTGCCTGCTCCCGCAAATTAAAGCCGGTCAAAAGTATGATGATAAAATAATCGGAACCGGCCTGAACGCATCTCCGGGCGCCGCGGTCGGCCAGGTGGTCTTTTCAACTCGGCGTGTCCTTGAATTGATCGAGATTGCCGGAAAGAAAAAGCTTCCGAGACCGAATATTATTCTTGTCAGGTCCGAGACAAATCCCGACGATTTCCCCGGCATGCACGCAAGCGATGGAATTCTCACCTGCATGGGCGGCATGACCAGTCACGCGGCGGTTGTCGCCCGTCAGATGGGCAAACCATGCGTGGCGGGATGCAGGGACGCGAAGGTCGATACAAAAAAACGCACTCTTATTATGGACGGAAAAACGTTCAGAGAGGGAGATGTCATCACGATTGACGGCTCCAAAGGTCAGGTTATCGATGCCGAATTGG
>CBDUUJ010000257.1:0-4849 GCA_965370205.1 uncultured bacterium | reverse complement strand
CTACAAGTTATTAGCAGATAAAACCAAAGCCGCATAAATGACGAAAGTCGAGCGTCAGGGAGCGGTTCTTTTATTAATATATAAACAAAGAACCGCTCCCTGACGGTCGCGGCTCTGATACTTGTTTTCCTGGTGCGCGAGGAGGGACTTGAACCCTCATGAGCCTAAGCCCACTAGACCCTGAATCTAGCGCGTCTACCAATTCCGCCACTCGCGCATGAAAATAGCCTATGCATATATACCCGCCGTACCCTTTTCTGTCAAGTTCTGAACCCCTGAATAAATGAATTGGTCACTATGATTGGCATTCATGTTGTTCCCTGGAGCTTTATAACAATAATCGATTATTTTTTATTCCTGGGGCTGCCACTGATTATCATAGCCAGGCGATAGTATAGATGAGTGGAATTATCGCAATCAGGCATATGGAATGCTGATGATTCCGGCTGTATAATCTGTCCGGGCAGGGGATTACAGAATCGTAATTTATGAAAATCATCGACCGATATATCTGGCGTGAGCTGGCAATCTTTTTCTGCGGCATCATCCTCGGGTTCGTCGTGCTGATGATCGGCAACACGCTTTTCATAATGAGCGAGCTGATCTTCAACAAGAGAATCCCGATAGGCATAGTCTCGCAGATAATTCTACTCAGAATTCCCGCGATGTTCGTGCTCGGATTTCCGGTCGCGACCCTGTTCGCCGTGCTCCTGACCCTCGGTCGCATGGGACGCGACAGCGAGGTTATCGCCATGCGCACAGGCGGGGTCTCCATGACCCGTGTCGTCGCGCCTGTCCTTCTGTTTTCGATAGTCATCAGCATCCTGACATTCTGGCTCAATGAGAAAATCGTCCCCGAGGCCAATCACATCTCGCAGAATTATGTCCGGCAGTTCTGGGTGGCGGACGTCATGGAATCCGCGAAGGCGAATGTCTTTTTTCATGTATCGGATGACATAGTCATCTATACGGAGGAATATAACGAGGAAGCGAAGCAGATGGGGCAGCTTACCTTCTTCGAGATCGATCAGCTTGGATTCCCCAGCCTGAGTGTAGTGGACAGCGGTCATTTCGAGGGCGATTTCCTGATCCTGAAGAACGGGCTGACCTTTGATTTCGACAGGCAGGGGGATGTGAAGCAGTCGGCTCAGTTCATTGAGGTTGTGAAGGACATCTCCCGCGAGATGCAGGAGCTGTATGGTGAGAATCGGACCCCGCAGGAGATGACAGGCGGCCAACTGAGCGATATAATCAAGACCTTCCAGAGGAATAATGTCCGTCCGTACGCGCTGGAGACCGACTACCATTTCAAATTCAGCATACCCGTGGCGAATTTCGTTTTCGCGATGGTGGGAATTCTGTTCAGCGTTTTTTCTCCGAGGAAGGAGAACGCGTCCGGTGTGATCTTCGCGATACTCTGCATCGCGGTATACTGGATTCTCATGACGGTGATGAGAAGTCTCGGGCTGAAGGGAGAGCTTGATCCGTGGATCGCGGCCTGGGGGCAGAACATTGTGTTTTTCCTGCTCGGCCTGCCGATAATTTTTGTGATAAGACGTTGATAAAGGAAGAATTTTAATGAAATCGCAAATTCTGTTTGCATCAATGCGAAGTATCATTATTGTTATATTTATTATTGCAATTCATATCTTATCGATTATTTCATGCTCGGCAAGACCAAAATTTCATAATTCTATTGTTGACGAAAATCTTGAGCTAGCGATTAGAGACACGATTAATAAACCTGAAGGTGAAATCTTAAACTCAGATCTAAGTAGTTTGGTCAATCTAAATGCCAGCAATAGGAATATTCATACGATTGAAGGTTTACAGCAATGCACTAATCTTGTTGAGCTCTCGCTAACTGGTAATAAACATATTTGTGACCTTGAACCGATAGCAGGATTAACAAAATTAGAACATCTAACTTTGATGGATAATCAAATAAATAATGTTAAACCATTGGGAAATCTTACTGGCCTGAAGGGGCTGGGTTTGCAGGCCAATGAAATAGATGATATAAGCCCTTTGGCTAAGCTTAACAATCTGACGAGCTTGACGTTGGCCATGAATGAAATAAGGGATATAAGCCCCTTGCAAAATTTAGTGAATTTGGAATTTCTTGCTCTATCAGATAACCAGATAGAAGATATTGGACCTCTTTTAGATAATATGGGTCTGGGGCCTGGAGATGAGGTTCACTTTGAACGTAATCCACTCAGTAGCAATACGGTAAATACATTAATACCTCAACTAGAATCGCGAGGAGTTATTGTGGGCTATTAAAAAAGTTCACTCGTTCAATTAAAAATAGTTGAAAGTAAGTATTTTAACCTATGAAGCTTGTTGACCGATATATAGCCTGGACTGTCGCGTCGTTTGTACTCGCGGCGGTGTTTGCATTTTCAGTTTTGATTATCTGCAACAATTTCTACGCATCGAGCGACCTGCTGTTTCACCAGAAAATCCCGTTCAGCACCGTGGCGATGATCAATCTCCTGGATGCACCTGCGACAATTGTCCTGTCGCTGCCTGTGGCAAGCCTTTTCGGCGTGATGCTCGCGGTCGGGCAGCTTGGACAGTCGAGCGAACTCACCGCGATGCGTTGCGGCGGCATATCGCTTTTCAGGATCATGATTCCGATCCTGGTCCTGTCGGTTGCCCTGTCGGGAATTACATATTATCTTGATGAGAAAGTGGTCCCGAGTGCGAGTGCCCGCGCGTTTGAGCTTAAGAGCGCGATCGAGGGAAAGGATACGCTAAACGTCAAGCAGAATGTATTCCTGCGCAACAACGAGGGCGCGATTATCTATATCGGCACCTATGACACCGAGACCAGAATCCTTGGACGTACGCTGCTCTATGAACGTCAGGAGGACGGCTGGTACCGTCTCAGCCTCTCGTTCGGCGGGCGTTTCGAGGGCGACGAGCTTATCATGAATAACGGGCGGACATTTCTCTATGACGATAAAGGGGAGCTTCGGGGCAGGGAAAATATCAGGGATATGACCCGCGAGTTCCCGCGTGAGCTTCAGGAGGTCCATGAGGAGAAACGCGACGCGAGCACTCTTGCGGGCGGCGAGATCGCGGAGCAGATCGCCCGTCTGCAGGAGGCGGGTGTGGATTCCATTGCCTACCAGACCGATATGCAGTTTAAATATTCCACACCGATTGCCTGTTTCATTTTCTCGTTTGTAGGATTCATTTTCTCCGTATTTTCACCCCGCAAGGAAACCTTCGTGGGCATGCTCTATGCCATCATCCTTGTCCTCGTCTATTATGTACTGATCGCTGTCTTTAAATCATTGGGAAAACAGGGTATTATTCCGTATCCGCTTTTCAGCGCATGGGCGACCAATGTTGCGTTCCTGCTGTTTGGGATCTACATATTTGCCCGCGTCAGGCGGTGAACCCCTGGGGTGAGGAACCCATGGGTGGGATTCCGGTCTGTTTCCAGGACCACTTTTACTATTATTAATGATCGTTTGAACCTCTCGCAGTGGCCTGTACTCAAACCTGTGGAGAGGGGCGGCAAGTACAGATCAGTGCATAAACGCATCGACAGAGGCGGTCCGGTAATCAGGACCGTAATGATCGCAGTTTTATCCGTCCTTTCATGGGCGGCATTCTCCCTCGCTGTCCATGCCGAGGAAGAGGAGATATATTTCCAGAGCGATTACCAGCAGGAGATACATGACGAGCAGGTTGTCATTCTGCAGGGGAATGTCGAGGTTCATTTCCGCGAAGTAATCATTTACGCCGACGAGGTCCGTCTCAACGACGAGAAGGATGAATTCTTCGGGGTGGGAAACATTCATCTTATCAGCATCGACAGGGATATCTATGCCGACTCGATCTGGTTCAACTACGCTCGCGATGATTTCGACATGGCCAATGTAAGGGGCAGCATGATCGTTCAGAATGTCGGCGAACCTGTCTGGTTCGAGGCGGACCGTCTGAAAGGTAATGTCAACGATTACAAGATGATCAACGGTCGCGTGACCACGTGCACTCCCGATGAGCGGCGCGAGTATCACATCGAGGCCCGGTCCATCAAGATCCTGCCGGGAAACAAGATCATCTTCCGAAACGGCTATACATTCATACTGAATGTTCCGGTCCTGTGGTTCCCGTTCTGGTCGTATTCTGTAAGGGAGACACCGTGGCAGATCGAGGCCGGCAAGAACGCCTTTGAGGGCGTGTATGTCAAGACAAAGTACAACCTTCTGGATGAGGAGATGTTCATCGGGCTGCTCCTGATGGATTATTACTCCCGAAAAGGTTACCGTATCGGCGCTCAGCATCAGTTCCTCGTTCCGAGACACGGTATCGGAAAATTCAACTGGAGCTACCTTTACGGCACCTACCGTAACGACTCCACTGGAGAGGTCACTCACCAGAACGAGTACTCACTGAGTCTCTCGCAGCCGATAAGGTTTGGCAGCAGTTTCACCGGGAATATCAGCCTGGGAACAAATTCAAGATACAATATCCGGCAGGGTCGGAGCAATAATTTTAACGGGACCTTCACAGGAAATTACAACACCGCAAACACCCGGACCTCCGTGAATTTCAACCCGACTGGAAGTTCCGGCGTAAGCCAAACCAGTAGAATCACGGCGAGTCTGACGCATAACCGGACCCTGTTCGATGATATCACCTCAAGCGCCAGGATCAACTACTCCGTAAGCAAATCAAACAATTCGGGAGCCGCGGACGAGGATTTCAAAGCCAATCTGGAATTTCGCCAGAACCTTGAAGGCTGGAACTGGAACGCCAAGATTGATACCCATTGGGATCCTGACGGTTATACAAACACCAACGACCGCAACAGGAGCTATACCGACAG
>CBDUUJ010000256.1:0-4884 GCA_965370205.1 uncultured bacterium | reverse complement strand
GAAAGCCCCGTTTTCAGTGAACGCGGGGGATGTGTAGCGTTCCTTACGGACTGAGACATATATCAGCGGGGGAGAAGCCTGCATGATTCCGCACCATGCGATGGTGAGGTAGTTCGGTTTGCCGTCGACAAGCGCGCCTGCGAGAACGGCAGGCTGGGGGTACAGGTGATGTTTGGCTCCCATTTTTTTCTTTGTCATTGCAGATACTCCTTGTTGTCGAGTTTCCTGTATTGCATGATGCGTTCTCTTACAACATACAGGATATCACATAATGAAAAACCGCTCCCTGACGGTCGCGGCTCTGAGAATCATCTGCTATTTATAAGAATTAGTCAGGCTGTTACTTGAGAAGATTGATTGCCTGGCCTTCGATCTGGTCGGGTCCATCGGGACGCTGATTTGTGGCTTTCGGGTGGGTTTTACGGGCTTCTTTCAGGAGACGTTCCGCGTGATCGGCGTCTTTGACCCGTGATGACGATGACTCTTTCACAGCGCTTGCGATCATCCTGCGGACATCTTTCTCCAGACGTGTCCTGACATCCTTTGATCTGTCAATAAATTCACGGGTACTTCCAAAGTCATCCCGATCTCCGGCTTTATGTTTTCCCCGGGCGGACTCACGGATTTCGCGTTCAAATTTATCTATCTCGCGTGACGCGTCAGGCGTGCGAAGAGTTTCCTCACGGTCGTCGATTTCAAATCGCATCTCCCGACCGTCGAGCAGATTTTCATCCTCGAACCGAGCTTCATTTTTTCGTTCATTGAGACGATTGAGACGATCATCTATCCGGCGCTGGGCTTCGGTGGCATCCTGACCGGCGCGTCTGGACTCAGCCATTTCCGATGCCGTCTCGCGAATTTCACGCGCATCGTCCACGATAGCCTTCGCGGTGCGTTCGGCTATCTGCAGACGGGTTATCTCGGTCTGGCGTTCACGAATACGCCGGGCTTCTGCGGATATCTCGACCCGTTCGCGACGAACTTCAGTTGTTTCCCTCGCTGCCGGTTTTGATTCAGCTCGATCCTTCCCTGGATCGTTAGCCTGTTTATCGTCCGGCTGGGAGGGAGGTACCGGAGATGATCCTACAGGTGGTATGGTCATGGGATTAACCTCCATGCGTTCCCATATATTTTACATTATATCACACCGGAGCTGTCCGGTAATAGTGTTGATAATGTATCATAGTTAGTATCGTCAGTTTAAGCGGGATAAACAACGGGATAATCAACCGGAAATCGTATATGGCGTGGTGAACATGTGGTAAAATCCGTTACGGACCCGAGCAGGAGGCTTATATATGTCACGAGAGCTTGATGAATATCCGATCGATCAGCTCGATGAGCGATTCCCTCTGACCTCATTGGAGCGTCATCTTCTGGATACAGGCGCGATCGATCTCGACACGCTTCGGCGAATCCATGCGCAGGCATTGGAGAGGGGTGTTTTTATTGAGGAGGAGATACTTGAAAGCGGTCTGGTGGATGAGGAAGCGGTTCTCAAGTTCATATCGGTCAAGCAGAATGTTCCCTATATTCTGCTTGACACTATCGAGCCTAATCATGAAGTTGTCACGATGCTCGAACAGGACTTCTGCGAGCAGCACAATGTCTTCCCGATAAAGATTGACGGCAGCTACATTCACCTGGCAATGGTCGACCCGAAAAATATCGGTCTGAGGGATCAAGTCAGGAATATTACCACGCGGACAGTTAAGCCTTACCTGACCAGCAAGGGGAGTATCAAGAAAAAGATCTTCCAGTATCGTCCTTACTACCGGAAGAAGATCATCGACCAGCTTCTCGCGTCTGTCGGGAAAGACCAGGGAATTGGTCTGACAAGGCAGCTTGGGATCGAGATCGAGGATTTGAAGAAAATCCCGGAGCAGACCGAGATAATCCGGCTGGTTAATCTACTCATTCTGCAGGCGCTGCAGGTGCACGCATCGGATATCCATCTCATGCCCGGTGAGAACGTGATGCATGTCAAGTTCAGAGTGGACGGTATACTGCAGGAACTCATTCAGCCCATTCCCCTTGAACGCTCCGAGCAGGTGATCAACCGGATCAAAATCCTCTGCGATCTCGACATCACCGAGCGGCGAATGCCTCAGGACGGTCATTTCCGTATCGTTCTTGAAGGACAGGATATCGATTTCCGCGTGGTGACTTCGCCGACCATTTTCGGTGAGAAGCTGGTGATGAGAGTACTGGATCGGTCGACGACCATCCTGGATTTGCGCCATCTCGGTTTTTCTCCCGGTCTGATCCAGAAATTCCGCGCGCATCTTACTAAACCTCATGGGATTATCATCATGACCGGCCCGACCGGGTCCGGAAAGACAACCACGCTGTATTCCGCAATGAAAATCCTGAACTCGAAGGAGAAAAATATCACGACGGTCGAGAACCCGATTGAGTACAGGATGGATGAGATCACGCAGATACAGGTTCACCCGGAGATCGGTTTGACATTTGCCCACAGCCTGCGGTCGATTCTTCGCCAGGACCCGGATATCATCCTGATCGGAGAGATCCGCGACCTTGAGACCACCGAGATCGCAATTCGCGCGTCTCTGACCGGACATCTCGTCTTCGCGACCCTTCACACGAACAACGCGGCAGGAGCGATTACAAGGCTTCTGGATATGGGAACGGAGCCGTACCTTCTGGCGAGCACGCTGCGATGTGTCCTCTCGCAGAGGCTTGTGCGAACCATATGCCGCAGGTGCTATATGGAATATTCACCCGATGAATCCACATTGCAGGAGATAAAGCTTCAGGTATCGGACACGATGGAGATCGGCGACGATCCTATGATTCTGGCCTACGGAAAGGGCTGCAATCAATGCTTCCAGACCGGATTCTACGGTCGGACCGCGATAGGCGAGCTTCTTGAAAGCAATGATGAGATTCGGGGGCTTACGGTCGACCGCGCTCATACTGTGAAAATCGAGGAGGCGGCGATCCGTAACGGCATGACTCCAATCCACAAGGATGGTTTCCGCAAGGTTCTGTCAAAGGAGACCACATTCGAAGAGGTTATGTCGCAAACCGAGATAGTGTAGAAAATCATTCCGGCTTTCATCTATTAAAAGTATGTATCCCCGATCATTGTGATAAATCGTACCTCGATCTATCGATATTAATCTGGTGCAATCTTCGATGCAAATAATCGAAGCACGGGTGTTTTATGGTTCAACCGAGATACAAACAGTATACGAATAACGATCGGAAGAAGAAGGAAGAGCGGCGTTCTTCCGGCAGGAAATTCGGTCGTGGATGTACACTGATCCTTGTGTTGATTGTTGTTGTGACGGGGTGCGCAATTGTGCTTCAGCAGATGCCCATGCGGACCTCGACCTCGGGAGAATATACGCGACCGGATTCCAGGAACAATATCGGGCAGTACAGCCTTGCCAGGTGGTTCCTTCATGATGCGCATGCCAACCAGTTTGCGACGGATCTCGCATGGTATCACCGGTCGAAACTTTCACCCGCGCAGAGAGTGTCGGAGCTTGATGCTGAAGGATTCCGTCCGTTCCTTTTCCTTGATGAAAAGGATACCGGGATCAATATCCTTGACGCGTGGGATGATCCGGTTTCGAAGGCCGATCCTTTCATGATGGCGCTTTTACAGACTCGGGGAACGGGTGCGGGATTTATATCCCGGCGAAGCCTGACAAACACCAATATCTTCGGTGATACCTGGATGGATGTGGATGAGGAACAGATTTCGGTGAATCCCCAGGAGGATACATCGTTACATGCCCAGTTCCTTCCGGTTACCCCTCAGTTTATCGAGGAGTATGTGTGCTATCTGGCGCAGGTATGGGAGACAGCCGCAGCGGATTACATTGAACTTTACCAGAGACCGCCGGGAAATCTTGAGGATCTTCTTAACGGGGTCGGACTGGCGCCGAATCCTGATTGTGTCTGGCCGTTTGAGGAGCGGGACAGGTCAGGAGTGAATTTTGAGGGCGGGGTGATCGATGGCAATATCATTTTCTGGCGTGTGACATTGATCGGCGGCGCGACCCGTGGACAGGCGAGATACTGGGATCAGTACACGACATACGATGATCCGGACACGCCTATCAATATCATAACCCAATCGATGACATCGACCGTGGTCGATCCGGGACTTGTAAAGGGGCCGGTTCGGGTTCTGCTCGATCTTGATACCGTAAAAGCACTGCTGGATTCAGTCAGGCCGGTTGAGGAAGAAGAAGCTTCGGATTGACCATAACGGCGCAATTTTCTGTTATACTTCCCCATTCAATAAGTTATCCGTGTGGATAATAATATTAAAACCGTGAATAAACTTGTAAGTAAAACGATGTTTTATTATTACCTGATCGCCGGAACCGGTCTGGTGCTTCTCGCGTTTGTATGGGCGGCTGGATGGATGACAGCTCCGGCAAATCCCTTTGAGGATGGCGAGAATCCCGGCAGGCTGATGATGCTTACCGCGCTTGTTCTTGGCGCATGGAACCTGGTCAGTTGTGTGATCGCCGCGGGATTCTTCCATGCGGCAAGCAAGCATCCCGCGGAGACATTCAGGGGATACCGTCTTGCGAGCATCCGCCTTTTTTTCATGGGTGTTGCATTTCTTTTCCCTGTGCCCCTGATGACGCAGGTCATGGGGTCGGATCCAACCGGGCGCGCCCTTGCTATTGTGATTGTCGGGATATCGATGGCGGGAATTGTTTTCGGACGTGCGCGAATCAACGCCATCGGGGAACGTCTCGGTGAGCTTGCTGAAGCGGAGGATGCTCTGCCGCTTGCCCCGTTTCAGGATCGCTGAATTATTCGCTCCGCCCCCTCAACCTTCCCCCCGAAAGAGACTGTCACACAATTAGTGAAAAGAATTAATTGCTCGCAACA
>CBDUUJ010000255.1:0-4900 GCA_965370205.1 uncultured bacterium | reverse complement strand
CCTTCAGAATGCCGCGCCGCTCGTCCCATTGTCTGGATGAGACTCGTTTCCGATCGCAGGAATCCCGCCTTGTCGGCATCGAGAATCGCGACAAGCGACACCTCCGGCAGATCAAGCCCCTCCCGGAGCAGATTGATCCCGACAAGCACATCGAATTCGCCGCGCCTGAGATCGCGCAGGATTCGCACACGGTCGAGGGTGTCGATTTCCGAATGAAGATACCGCACGCGATGCCCCATGCGTTCGAGATAGTCGGTCAGATCCTCCGACATCTTTTTGGTAAGCGTCGTGACAAGTGTCCGCTGCCCGAGTTCCGAGCGTTTCGATATCTCGTCCATGACATCATCGACCTGCGACCCGATCGGGCGGATATCGATTTTCGGATCGACCAGCCCGGTCGGACGGATGATCAGCTCGACCGTGTTGTCGGTATGCTCGCGCTCGTATGGACCCGGTGTTGCAGTCGTGAAAATCACCTGATTGATGAATTTCTCGAATTCCTCAAACCTGAGCGGACGATTGTCGAGCGCGGCGGGAATTCGGAACCCGTAATCAACCAGATTCATCTTGCGCGAACGGTCGCCTTTGTACATCCCGTTCAATTGCGGAATTGTCTGGTGCGACTCGTCGATGATCATCAGGAAATCATCGGGGAAATACTCGACCAGTGTCGCAGGCGGCTCGCCCTGCTGCCGTCCGGAAAATATCCTTGAATAATTTTCAATCCCCGAGCAGAAGCCGAGTTCGCGGATGCATTCGAGGTCGTAAAGTGTCCGCTGCTTGAGACGGTCGGCATACAGGGGCTTGTCCTCCTTCTCGAAAAACTTCAACTGTTTATCGAGTTCCGTCTGGATATTTTCAAGGATCAACTCCAGCCGGTCCTTGAGAAAAACATGATGGCTTGCCGGGAAAATGTTGATCTCGTCCAGGATTTCGATCACTTCACCTGTCACCGGATGCAATCTGACGATACTCTCGCACTCATCCCCGAAAAACGACATCCGCACATGCACTTCTTCATTCACCGGGTAAATCTCGATCGTGTCGCCCTTTACCCTGAACGATCCGCGCACGAGCGCCATGTCATTGCGGAGATACTGCATATCGATAAGCTGACGGAGAAACTTGCGACGGTCTACATCCTCGCCGACTTTCAGGTCGATCGACATGTCGGAATATTCGGACGGCGAACCAAGCCCGTAAATGCAGCTCACTGTCGCGACGATTATCACGTCCCGCCTGCTCAGAAGCGCCTGCGTGGCGGCGTGACGCATCCGGTCGACTTCCTCGTTCACATCGGCGTCTTTTTCGATGTAGAGATCGCGCTCGGGGACATACGCTTCCGGCTGGTAGTAATCGTAGTAGCTGACGAAATATCCCACGAAATTATTCGGGAAGAACGCCCTGTACTCGGCTGTGAGCTGCGCGGCGAGGGTTTTATTATGGGTGACGACAAGAGTCGGTCTCTGAACTCTCTCGATCACCTTCGCCATCGTGAAGGTTTTACCCGATCCGGTAACACCGAGAAGGGTCTGCATTTTTAAGCCTTTCTCGATTCCCTCCAGCATCTGTTCGATAGCCCCAGGCTGATCGCCGGACGGTTCGTATTCCGAGACAAGCTGAAAAAGTCGATCTTTATTCTGCTTAACCATCAGTGCTTATTCTATCATGCGAGCAGCGTTCCGGTGTAAATCCCTGAAGAATTTGGAAATCACATCGAATAATAATTTTTCGCTCCGTTTTTTTGGTATAATTTGTTTGTAATACTATGCAAGGTGCTGTTGACTCAGGAATCATACAAATCTTTGTCTGAAAATTATTTCGGTTGAATATAAATCCTGCTTGACAAACAAAACATCGATCGAGTAGGATGTGCGTATATCGTTATTGAGATTGAATCTCAATAAATATCCTCTTTTCTGGAGGCATCAAATGAATCGGTTATTCATTTCATTCGTTATCATCATCCTTCTCGTTGCCTGCGGTTGCAGTACGGGAGGCGGCGGACCGGTGATCCCGGATATGTCATCGCCGGATGCCGTCAATAATTCCCAGGATGATTCCGGATCATCGCGCATGCTCTGGGGAATGTACGAGGTGCAGATTGATAAACTGAGCGGAGAGGTCGAAATACTGCCGCTCAGAGGCGTGATGTTCAACGCCAATATTCAGCAATTTCTATCTCCACCCTACAGCCCCGTGCATCTTATGTCGGTTAAAATCCTTTCGGGAAGCAATCTGGGTACGGGCGATTTAAATCTTGAGATCGGCCTGAACCATCCTTTCGCCGGAATTAATTACTACCGGGGATTCGATGTTCGGGGAATTTTCATTGCGGACGGGACACAGCCGAGCGACCATGACTCCAATATCCGCTACGGGTGCGCTGAATCAAACGAGGCATACATGCGCAATCCGGACGGCTACACCCGCTGGTGGAACGCGACCGAATTCACCGATCCCATGCCCCTGTTATCTTACAAACCCGGCAAACTGGGAACCGATCCGGACCCGTCAGCCACATTGAACCCGTACAAATACTTCGCCGACGATGTTGCCTATGAAGGCGAAGTGGCCGACCTGCCGCCTGAGACACGAGGTGTTTTCAGCCCGGACGGTCAGCCTCACAGGCGGAATTATAAAATCCAGTTTCCCGTGAACGGCACGCCGTCATACCTGTTCAACTATGCAATCGATGCAAGCTGGGATGCGCCCGATCCATCAGGCGATCCGGAATATCCTATCGACAGCTTCCCGCCGGGCGCGCAATGTCAGGAAGCCTATCATGTCACTCTCGACACATCCGGCACGACCGCATGGTACGACGGAGGAAACAGCGGTGGTTCGGTTATTCTTGAACTGGAGATTTTCGACTGGCAGGCGCTGTCGAACCTGAGCGGAGTTGTCGGGGAAGTTGCCGCGATCTGGGTGGAATCGCCTGTACTCACATCACCGATAAATATTCTCCCACTCGCGATTGTTTCTCCCGGCTCCCAAACAACATCCTCGATATTCGAAGCCGCGCTTTCAGATGGCGATCTGAACCTGACCGCATCCGGAACATTCTCCCTGCTTGGAAGTGTCGAGTCGGCGGACCCGACCACCTACCAGCCACAACTGGATGGCGGCGAAAGCTTCATCTTCCCGGATGGTCCTCTTGCGGCATATTTCATGGGGACTGTGAATATCGGAGGCGCAACTCTCGATCTCACGATCACTCAGCCGAACGGCGGCGAAATCTGGGGCGAGGGCACCTCACAGGAAATCACCTGGACCGGCGGCGCGGGCATCGATAACGTGACACTCCAATACTCAAAAGATGATTTCACAGGCGATACCAACACTATCGCAACTGATATCCTGAACAGTGGCAGTTTCCCATGGGATCCGGTTCCCGATGATCCTTCCGAGACTGTGAAAGTCCGCGTTTTCGAATCCGGCAATCCCGCAAACTACGATGATTCCGATGACTACTTCACAATTACCGGCAGCCCCTTCGAGATTATCCAGCCGAACGGAGGCGAGCAGTGGGTAATAGGAAACGCGTACGACATCGAGTGGACCGGCGGTTCCGAAGCCGAAAATGTGATGCTGGAATATTCCAAGGATGATTTCGTGAGCGATGTCGAAATCGTCGCGAGCACCCCAAACACCGGTTCCTTCAACTGGAATCCAATCCCGGATGACCCATCGGATACTGTCAAGGTCCGTGTCTCCGATGTGGATAACGCACTTTTCTTCGATGATTCCGATGACTACTTCGAAATCACCGACCAGTGCATGTTCTCCGATGCACCCACCTACGACACCTACGAGGAAACCGATGTAACATGGTCGTCGGGATACCATTTCATGCAGATCGACTCGAACCGAATTGTGGCTAACCGTTATTACGATGAAGGAGACGCATCATTCCCATGGCTTGCGGTTTACAATGATTCGGACTATTCATCCCAGGTCGACACATTCAATGTTCCGGGCTGGTCATACCCCAATCGTCCCTGGGCATTTGAGGTCGATTCGAACGACCGGATATTTTTCTTCATGGCCAATGAGAATACCACCGCCGGAAGCCGGTTCAATGCCTTCCATTATGTCGACTGGGTCTGGAATACGGATCATTATGAGTTCAACGAATCCTCATTTACTTCATTTGATATCTCATCATTCCTGGATTCCGGCGAGGACGGCGATGACATCTGGCTTGATTCCAACGACGATCTTTACGTTCTGACAGACGAGGGCAAGGTGATCAAATTCGATCATACTGACAGTTACAACGGAACGGAATTGTTCGACCTCGACGGCAATCCGGAATTTCAGTCCGGGTGGCAAATTGATTTCTTCCTCGCTGAAGAGGTCAACGCTTTTTTCATCTACACCGGCTACAGCACCGAAAATAAGCATAGAGCGATTCAAAAGGTGTCATATGACGGCACAGTACTGGATAAAGACATGGACATCTTCTCCGGAATCACCCTGAGTGGCGAATGCGGCACATACACCGGGGGAATCGCTGCCGATGGCGACTGCCGTCTTGTTGTCATCGATGGTCACATCATGCATACTCCCAATCTTGTTATCATCCGCTATGATTACAACCTTGGACAAAAAGCATGGACCGGCTGTAATCTGCCCAATCTATCCCCACCACCCGACTTTCTTTTATTCCAGCCTGGTAATACTATTCATTTTGATGATGACGGGCGTATCCGTTTCAATGACGGCGGCTGGTGGGCTGACGGATTCATGCAGACCCAACTGGCGTTCTTCAACACACCGAGCGACTGGTAAATATCCGGTGGCGGAATTTTTTGAGTTGGATATTAAAAGCTTCTAACAAGAAAAAGGATATGAACTGAAAGGGTATGAACTGGGGACACCTCATTTCGTCTTCGAA
>CBDUUJ010000254.1:0-4901 GCA_965370205.1 uncultured bacterium | reverse complement strand
CTTGAAAATCAGCTCGCCATGAAGGTCGACGAACTGTCAAAAGCCTACCGCCAGATGCGCGACGATCTCGCTGCCGCGGAGTTAATACAGAGAAGCATGCTCCCGTCCACAAGCGGCGAAATACGGGGAACTCTTTACTCTTCCCAGTTTATCCCCTGCGCGGAAATCGGCGGCGACCTCTTTAACATTCTGGACCTGGTCAATAACAATCTGGGAATTTACATTTTTGACGTATCCGGGCATGGCGTCCCCGCGGCGCTCCAGTCGGTCGCCATGGGGAAAATTCTCTCTCCGTATGATCGAACCGCCAGTCTCCTCCTGGATTTTTCATCGGAGGATGGTTCCACCAGCATGGTTCCCCCGCATTCAGTTGTTGACCGTATGAACGCGCGCTTCCAGTCCGCGTCAAGCAAGGGAGATTTTATTACCTTCCTCTATGGCGTTCTCTCACAGGACAAGAGAATATTCACATACACACGTGCAGGCCATCCCTCCCCTCTGCATATCTCGGAGAAATCAATTTGCGAGATCGACAACAGCGGCGATATCCCGATTGGGATAATCCCCAACTACGGTTACTCTGAACACAGCATCAATCTAAAACCCGGAGACAGGCTCTTTCTCTTCACCGATGGAATTCCCGAGGCGTCAAACCCGGACGGGGAAAGGTTCAGCGAAGCAAGAATGTTCAATCATCTTGCGGACACATCAAAAATCAGCCTTGATGAAAGTCTCGCCAGTCTGATCGATTCCGTTCAGGCCTGGCATGGAAAAGAATTCGCCGACGATGACATGACCATTCTCGGTATCGAGGTTTAATCCAAAACCTGGAAAATTAAATTGGTTGACTGAAGGGACACTTTTTTTGCCCCGCAGATTCCTGATTGATTCAAGGTCGCAGAAGGCAAAAACAAAGTGTCCCCGGGGTAGTTCGATAATTTAACTTGCATTAGTATTCAATTAATCACATTAAACGAAAAATGATTCGTATTCGGGGACACCTATCCTGGGCTTGCCTTATCAACCATCCTGGTTGAAAGGTGTCCCCGAAAAAATTCTTATTATCGGCATTGGCTTAAAAAACTACAGATCATACTTCGCGGCGATCGGCATTCTTCTCCCCATTCCAAACGCCTTCGACGTAACCTTCAATCCCGGAGCCGCCTGACGCCGTTTATATTCATTCCTGTTAACAGCCTTCGCGACCCAGTTTACAATTTTCTCATCAAATCCTTCCCCGATAATTTCCTCAATCGGTTTGCCCTCATCTATGTACAGCCTTAATATTTCATCCAGAACGGGATACGGCGGAAGTGTGTCCTGATCGAGCTGATCCGGACGGAGTTCCGCCGACGGCGGCCTGTCGATTATCCCCCTGGGAATGACTTCCCCGTCACGATTTATAAACTCCGCAAGCTCGTAAACCATTGTCTTGGGAATATCCACAAGAACGGCGAGTCCGCCCGACATGTCTCCGTACAGCGTGCAGTAACCCACCGCCATCTCGCTCTTGTTTCCGGTTGATAAAACCAGGTGGCCAAATTTATTCGATATTGCCATGAGAATATTCCCGCGTATCCTCGCCTGGATATTTTCAAGCGTCACATCGACCGAGTCACCAAATCCAAGCGACGGTTCGAGAGATTCCCGATACGTCTTATAGATATCATCGATAGCGATCTCCTTAAATTCAATCCCAAGATTACCGGCGATTTTTTTCGACAGTTCCGCGCTTTCATCAGCCGAGTACGGCGACGGCATTGTCACGCCCATTACATTTTCACCGCCAACAGCCCTGACCGCAAGCGCGACTGTCACCGCCGAATCAATTCCTCCGGAGAGTCCCACCACCGCACTTTTAAAACCGCACTTGCGCATGTAGTCGCTGATACCAAGCACCAGCGCATCGTGAACATTTTCGATTCCCTCCCTGTATCCGACGGTATCGGACACACCTGCACTGCCTGTATCGATAGTCCGGACCGCTTCCTCAAATGATGGAAGAATCTCTACCGCGTTTCCTTTACGGTCAACGAAAATACTCCATCCGTCGAAAATCAGTTCGTCGTTCGCGCCGACCTGATTAACAAAAATAAACGGGATTCCATGTCTGCTCGCATGCCTGCTGACAAGCTGAAACCGTATGGACTCTTTGCCGAGATGAAACGGTGACGCGGAGATGTTAATAAACAGCGTGGCTCCCTTTTCGGCAAGCGCCCGGATGGGATCGAAATTGTAAAGGCGTCCCTCCTGAAATTCCCGATCGTTCCATGCATCCTCGCAGATCGATATCCCGATAGTCTCATTCTTAAACCGCACAATATCCACATCATGTGCAGGATTAAAATACCGCGCCTCATCGAAAACATCGTATGTCGGCAGAAGCGATTTATGCTGGGTGAAAACAACCCGCCCGTCATGTATGAGAATCGCGGAGTTGCGAATTCCGGTTCCCGTGTTTGCATCATACGCGGTCGGTACTCCAACGATAATCCCCGTCTCAGGATATTTCTCCGAGATTTTCGCTATCCTTTCAACCGCCTTCCTGCATCTTTGGATAAAACCTTTTCTTTGGAGAAGATCGCGTGGAGGGTATCCCGTGACATACAGCTCGGTCATGACAAGGAGATCGGCTGAATCCTTCACGGCCTGCTTCCAGGCTGATTCCAGTTTCTGAAGATTTCCCTGGATATCGCCGATAGTCGGGTTAAGCTGCGCGATAGTGATTTTCATTGTTGTCTGTTATTTTATCATGGTTTGATGAAAAAATTAACTTTGGTAAAAAGACAGCCAGGATGGAGGAAAAATGAATTATCGAAATAATTGCATAAAATCTTGCAGAATACTTGACAACATAACGCGCAGGCTGTATAATTAGCTCGAAATTACACTCTTTGGATAGGAGAATGAGTTATGGTTAACATGAGAATACGTAAAAATCTGCCTGCCAATTATCGGAAATTCTGGGACCGGGAAAACATGTCCGATCTCGAGCATGAACTTCTCTCCCCGCTTGCCCTCCTGCTGAAAAACCCTATGGAGGCTTTGAACGATCGCGCCTGGGCTCCCAGAGTCGACATCATCGAGAAAGAGGAATCCTGGGTCTTCAAAGTCGAACTCCCCGATATCGCGACCGACGATATCAAAATCACCATAGAAGAGGGCGTTCTGACGATCAAGGGCGAGAGGAAATTCGAGGAAGAGACCAGGGAGGGTAACTACACCAGGCTTGAACGGCAATACGGTCTGTTCGAGCGACGGTTCAGCCTTCCCAGCGGAATCGACCCCGACAAGGTAGCTGCCGATTACAAAAACGGCATCCTCACTCTCATGATTCCGAAGAAAGAGGAATTAAAGCCGAAGTCGATACAAATCGACATCAAATAAAAACAGAGCATTGTCCATCGAGATTCATTAGACACTGTTAATAATCTCCACACAGCCATCCCAGGCGAAATGGCCCCCGGCACCTCCCCGGGGGCTGTCGTATTTATATCCGGCATTTTCCCTCATCGCTCTTGAGTTTAAACGATTTGCGGGTATGCTTTCACTTGTGGAATCACCATCCGGCAAGCTGACCTGCCCAAAATGCGGGTATGAAAACGATCCCCAGTTCCGGTTCTGCACCGGATGCGGAACGGAACTCCCCCTCCTGACACAATCGCTCGATTCCAGTGAGGTCGAACCATCCGGCAAACCTCACGGAATCGAACCCGACCCCGATGCGCTTTATGTCGAGCCTCGCCATGTTGACGGTCAGGCGGCAAGAGATTCCGGGGATGAAACCATCGACAGCGATCTACCTGCCTATGCTGTAACCGACGATAAGGATAAATCAGCGCCCGGTATATCCGATAAATCAACACCGAAAAATGAAACAAATGTCGTGGCTATTTATATGTTCGTGTTTCTCGCGTTACTGCTTCCCCCGATCGGGGTGCTGGTCGCGATTTTATGGATCCTCATCCCGTCCTGCCGTAAAGGTGTGATTCCCGCAGTGGCTGCGTCACTGATCGGATTCGCCGTCTGGGGCTGGATCTGGTGGAACGGTCAACAAACGAGCATCTACAGTGAACCCCATAAGCTCATTCAGACCTATTTTACCGCGCAGGACCGTGCTCACGATGTCACGGGACATTACCACTCCATGATGGATTTACAAATCAACGGATTCCTTCCGGCCGATTTCCCGCCTGAATCGGAGTATGAATTTACAATCATCGAGCACGTCCTTGGTCCGACCGGCTACATTATTGAAATCCGTCCCGCCCCGGAGGAAGCTGCGATCCTGAAAATGGACAGCCTCTGGATGGATCACACCGGCGACATACGAATCGGCGCAAGGGACGGTCCACGTTTCGAACCATAATGATGAACTATTCCCGGGGACACCTCTTTTCGTCCTGTTCCCGGGGACACCTCTTTTCGTCCTGTTCCCGGGGACACCTTTTTTCGTCCTCGAAAAGCAGGTGTCCCCCGTCCGAATGAACTGTGTTATTATTAAAATTCATAATCCTGAAAAATCAAACCACTGGAGAGGAGATATCCGATGTCCGTAAACGACTGCCCTAACATTGAGAAAAACAAACAGTACTGCAACTGCACCTACTCATGCTCCAAAAAATTCACATGCTGCGAGTGCATTCACTATCACCGTCGCCTGGGCGAGCTCCCCGCGTGCTTTTTCCCCGACGATGTCGAAAAGACATACGACCGTTCAGTCGAGAGATTCAAACGCACAAAAATGCGCACTTGATTAATTTCATCAAATTGCTTCATCCGGATTTTTTACTATGCAAATAAAAAACGGTGGCGCCTCTACGTAAAAGAAACGGTGGCGCCTTCAAGCGAGTCCTCGAGCTTGGAGGTGTTTCTGATCGGACCCTGATTGACGCACCTCC
>CBDUUJ010000253.1:0-4926 GCA_965370205.1 uncultured bacterium | reverse complement strand
CTTTTACTGAAAATTCAATGGGTGTTGTCGGATACCGGACTTGAACGGTGCGGGATTCTTCCGATCCCGCTTCAAACATCCGGCGTGGGTTGTTGATCCCATAGGCTGCAAATGGATTCAGCGTCGCAGAAATGTCACCGCCATTCGCAAATTTCCCCGCTATGTAGGCAAGCATCGGAAACGGAGCCGCGCCCTCAGGGAATTCGGTCGGATTAAACAATGAAGTGTAACCATCGGGATTGAGAAGCCTTGGGAAAGTGCCGTCATACGAAACCAGACGGTCACTTGCAGGGAAATGAGTCTCACCACCCGAAATGAAAATCCCACGTACATCAAACCCGGTCAAACGGACAAGCCCCGGATACGGATGTGCCAACCGGAAATCGCATTGGACAAGGTGATCCGAAAGGAAATCAAGGTTCTCTATCGTCAGGCAGTCGGTGCATGGATCAACCTCAAGCAGCCTGACCACATTGAAATGCAGAGCAATATCGCGATTGGGAATGATCTCGACCGGAGCATCGACAGACGTAATTTTCACATCCCAGAATCCCCAGATATGCCTGTTATTTTCTACGGTACGTGGCACAGGCACTTTACTCTGTAAACCAGGTGATACAGGATCGCCGCTATCGGAACAGCCGGTTAAAATCAGGATAATAACTATGGTGATAACCTTGCAGAATGAACGCACTTTATAAGACCTCCAGAAAAAACGATTGCATCTAAATTATATCATGGATAAGATTCGAAACTGCCAACCCTGTTAATTATCCGGTTTGTAAGGAGCGGTTTTTAAAAATGCCCCAGGTATTCCCCTGCGATTTTTCTGATCATTTTGCGGTTCTGGTAGTGTCCCGATCGCACTCCGATGATATGCGCCCGGATGCGTCTGCCTGCCAGGTAGAAATCCCCGAGGATGTCGAGCATTTTATGGTAGCAGAACTCGTCCGCGAACCGTAACGGCTGGCTTGTGTGGTTCTTGTGAACAATCAGGACCTGGCTCTGATCGGTATGCCTGACAGCTCCCGACGCCATGAGGTCGTTGACTTTTTCCGATTTGATAAAAGTTCTGGCGGGACCGATTCGTCGCCGGAAATTTTCCGGATTGACCTCGATCTGGGCAAGACGTTTTCCGACGAAATCTGTCGGATGATCCAGATAGTACGAGAGCTTGAGGGTTTCACTGGGGAGAACGAGAAGAAGCGCGTTATCATCGATGAAAAGTGGCTTCTCGATGATAATCTCCTTAACCGGGGCATCCTGCTCAATTATCCCAACCTTCTCGAAGGCATTGATGAAAGACATCGCGCTTCCGTCTATGAGCGGTATCTCGATTGAGTTCACACGTATGACCGCGTTATCGATTCCAAGCCCGTGAAGTGCTCCGAGTACATGCTCGACTATATTCACCTGGATTTCCCGGTTGTCGAGGTCGCCAAGCACGGTTCGATTTTCTGTCTCGATAATGTTGTCAACCCAGACCGGGATATGGTGGGTTACGCCATCCTGTTGAAGTTCGAATGATGGACCGGAATCAACCGGCGCGGGGTGAATTTCGACGGTGATATCCTGCCCGGTGAACGCGCCGGTTCCATTAATTATTGCGACATCGCCAAGTGTTTTCTGCATGTCAGCCATTGTTCAGGATTCGCCGCCTTCCGTTGATGCCGGTTCGGCTATATCGGTCGGGGAATCGTCCACCCGCTCCGCATATCCTGTGACACGCGCGTTCAGCCACTGGGCGATTTCATCCATCAATTCAGGATGAGCATCGAAAAGCGCCGTTCCATGGTCGCTGCCCTCGAATTCATGCAGCTCGCCGCCGCGCGCGGCCTGGCTGATTGTCTGTGCACCCCTGAAGCTCATGGCGTCATCGACAGCGGCTGCGACATAGACCGGCATGCGGAAAATATCACGCGCGCGGGGAATCGGCTCGTAGCCGTGGTAGCTCATTCCGGGGCTGAGAAGAACAAGAGCCTTCAGTGGCTTCTCGACATCCTCGGTGAATTCATCCGCTGCAAGAATGAGCGCCATGTTCGCGCTGATACTTGCGCCGACAATTCCGATCAGGTTCGGGTTGACATCCGGGCGCGATCGAAGATGGCCGAGTCCGGCTTTCAGATCGTTAATTACGGCAACCCATTCGGAATCATTGAATTTTTTAAAATCGAGAGTCCCGTCAGCCGTCGAATCGCCGTGACCTCTCAGGTCGATGGCAAGCGAGCTTATTCCCATATAAGCAAGATGATCCTGGAATTCGGCGTATGTGCTGCGGTCGTGGTTCAGCATGTGAACGAGCAGGCAGGCGGGCAGGGGTTCATTACCGCTGCCTTTCACGAATGTTCCGGCGATTGTGTAACCGTCGGAAGTAGCCAGGCTCAGATCACCGGTCTCGGTTGTCGATGCCGGTTGTCCATTCTCGTCTGCCGGTGCAGTACTGGAATCGACATCCTTATCTTTTTGTTCGCCGCATCCTGTATATAATGCAAGACCTGAAAAAATCAGTATGCAGGCCAGTAATAATCGTGTAGTGCGCATTATTGCCGCTCTCCTTCGCCCCCCCCTTTTTTTAATTCCTCCCCGCAAGCCGGGGGGAGGTAATGCCTGACTCCATCAGTATATATCATACCAAGGGGACCGGCACACAATTTTACCGTACATAATTATGAGCTTTTTCATAAAGTTCATACGGTAAAATCATGTGCCTGTCCCCGGTTTTAATCCTGCGTCAAAAATTCCATTTGTTTACATGAAGTCCGTTGTTTCGTCATCGGACTCCATAGGTTCATCGACCGTATCATCAACAATTTCAATGGGCAGGCTGATGTAACCGGTGATAACATCTCCTACTTCAACCAATGTGCTGACTTCCTCCGGATCCTCCCATTCGTCCTGCAGGTAGTAATACGGATCGTCAGAGACCATCCTTGTCAGCCGTATGATAACCGAGTTGTTGACATTGCGTTCGAGGAATTTTTCGATGACCTCATCGAGATCCTCCGGCGGAATCAGTGCACCGTAACCGTAATATCCGCCCATAGCAGGATCGACGTAGTACATGCCCGAGCCCATAAACCATGACGATGCGCCTCCCATGATCTCCAGCGAGGTGATACCGACCGGGAAATCATCCGGAATTTCAAGTTCAATTATCGTCTCGACCGGCTCATCGCGCCAGGGTCGCATCGTTACAAGCACTTCGATCGTATCTCCGGGGTGATAGCCGACAAGTTCCGAGGGCATCATATCCATGCCTTGCTCGTCATAAAGCCCCGTCTCGTCCATATAGAGCATCTCTTCCGCCGGGATATCCTGCGTTTCATCGTTCGCGGGATTCTGCCATTCCGCCTCTTCGTTTATCAGCAGATCCTTGGCCTTCTTGTCCTCAGTCGATTCGGGACCGGTATATCCAATGGCGCCCGGACCCATGTTTGGCGGATTGTTGAATCGTGCGCGCATTATTTCCTGTGTCTGACGGACACTTGTTATCTCAACCTCTATATCCACGTTGGTGATTTTTACTTCGCGGTACTGGTTGCCGGAGGTCAGAAGACTGATGGCCTCGTATAATTCCATTACCGGACCGTAACTGACATCATAGGCATAGTAGAAGTTCTCTCTTTCAATGGGAGCTTCAAGACCTTCACCTTCGATGGAGAAATTCACACTGCATGTTCCCCGACCTGTTCGATCCGTTGAATACAGTAAAGCTTCCATCGGCATTATCAATCCAAGGATTGGAAGAAAAAGCTCATTGTTGATTACCTGGTAATCATATCTCCGTGTGCGACCGGTATCGTGGTCCGTAATTTTTATATGGAAATCGACCATCTCGGGAATCTGCCCAAGCTGGCCGCCGATGGACGTCAGGCGGTCCTCGGTAACCGTGCCGACTATCTCGATAGCCTCGCCGAGTTTAAAGGATCTCTGGATCGATGGCATTGTGTAGATAACTTTCGATTTGACAAATGGAAGATTTGTGTCGCCGGTCTGTAAAAACGGATGCCCGTACGCAAGGAACCTGCCGTCGTCATCGACCCATGTGAGCGTCCCGATCGCGGTCAGGTCGAGATCGCCTGTCGCGAGCTGCGCGCCGATACTGGCGCCTGGCTCAAGCTCGGGCGGGGAGAGCAGAAGCGGAACCCCGTTGGATGTTCCGCCACCGGGTCCCTGGACGAGGTCGAGGTATGGCAGATGTTCGTCGGTAAATTCTTTCAGATAATCGAAACCTGCCTCGGAAATTCCGCTGACCATAAGCGGAGTCTTGCAGGGTTGCATTATCAGCGTATTTTCACCGTATATCTCCTCCAGGGATTCGCAGTCCGCGCTGTAATCCGCGAGAAGGACACGGTCGAAAGTTCGTTCGTCGATTGTGAGGCTATTTTCAAAGTGGGCGGGTTCGCATGTGATGCGCTCCGGATCCTCCTCCGGGTAGGTGAAAGCGCGAAGCATCTCGTGGATCGGAGTAACGCCCCCGATATTGCCCTCGGTGAAAAACCACGCCGCGCTGAGGGCGCCGATGAGCTTGCCGTCGATGAAAATCGGGCTGCCCGAGTAACCTCCGGCGATTCCTCCGGTTTCATCTATTGCATCGCCCCAGACCTTCACAAGGATCAAAGGACCGCCGTTGAATCCCATGTTCGTGAAGACATCGATTACCTCGCACTGGAACTCCACGATTTCAGTTCCCCGGATCACTGTTTTTCCAATTCCCTGCATTCCGGGATGGACTTCGCTGACGGTTAATGTCTCGATGTGTGCGTTCGCAGGGATCGCACAGACGAGCATGACAACGACAAGGAAGCTGGTAAGAAAGATCGATCTGAATCGCATTTATTTTCTCCTGTGGCCGATATCGCATCCTTATAGCGACAGCGACGATAATTTAATATCGTGTCGTTACCGTTTCTGAGCGCCCCTTTC
>CBDUUJ010000252.1:0-4930 GCA_965370205.1 uncultured bacterium | reverse complement strand
AATAACACTCTGGTGATCAGGTGCATTGGCTATAAGAATATTATATTTTCGAACATAGGGTGCAAGATTTTCTGTAACTTGGCCAACAGCTATTGATGCTTGTTCTTCAAGAACTGGTTTTGCTCTATTAAAAATACTCTCTGCTTCCTCAGTCCGGCCAGTTATCTTAAAAGTATAGAGATAGATTAAATGATTTGGATCATAAAGATCTTCTGCAACCTGAGTATTTAAATCATTTAATGTATAAAGCACAAGTTCCTCTTCCCTTTTTTTTACCTGAGGACGATCAGGATCATCCAAGTCAATGTATTTTTTAGAAATAATAAAGTCCCTGCCAAGGCTGGTACGTGTAGTATCATCAACAAGAATCTCATTGAGCATGCAATGCTTTGAGCCACGTGTCGCCCTTCTGGCGCTATCCCCGATAAAGTCAAACTGTTCATCAAGTATTTTCTTATACACATCTGAACCGCTACAAATGGAAATGCGAAGAGGGGAAATCAGTTCCGCCCCCAGATTTGCACCGATACTCATTTCAGCTTTAAAATTTTTGACCATAATGATGGCAAGACAACAAAGGGCTCTTAGTTTCCAGTGATCAGTAACCATTAGCAGCCATCCATCACCTCCGAATTTCACGATTTCGCCCTCGAGTTGTAATCCTTTAATATGGGGCTCAATCTGATTGACGAGTGCATTATTGAACCGCTGAAATCGTATAGTGGTTAAATCCAATCCAGCCTTCGTAGATCCAACAATATCCATGCAGAAACAAAATCTGGTGGCTTCTTTATCTAGATCCCCGTGTTCATTGGAATCTTCATTCCCTGATGGCATGATGCTCTCCTATATGTTTTAAATAATTGTGCTTGCTAATACTTCCTGGATTTGCTGCCTGTAAGCAATTGCATGTGTATTTTAAAACACATTAAGGTATTAATACAAGTCAAATAATATTAACTTAATCCACATCGGGATTTCATTAAAAAGATGCAACTCCAATCCCTCCAATCTACATCGACTTGATCTGTTTCATTGCGGCTTCGGCGGCCTTGATGAGTGGATAGGCTGTCGGGGGCGCGGTGACTAGCGGGTGCGTTCCGATCTGCGCGGTCAGAAGATTGTTGACAGTCAATTTGTTCTGCACGATGAAACCGATGATGTTTGTCAGCTCCCCGATGCTTGCTCCGCCGACCGCTTCCCCGCCGAGGATCACGCCGGAGTCGGGCGCAACGACCAGCTTGACCATCTGCTTATGCACGCCGGGAAGCGTTCCGGGATGCTTGTCGATGCCTTCGAACATGCCGGTTACGATTTTGAACCCGTATTTTTCCGCCATTGTCTCGGTCAATCCCGCGGCTCCGAAACTTGTGTCGCCGAGTGCGGTCGAGAACACCGCTATCGTCCCCCCGAAGGTTTTCACCGCGCAAAGCTCGAAGAGATTCATACCCGCGACCCTCGACTCGGCGCAGGCGGTCGATGCAAGCATGACCCCGCTGAGCCTTCGCGTGAAGAAGTCGCGTTTTTCGGCGCAGTCGCCGACCGCGAAGAAATCAGGGTCATCGGTTCTCATGTACTCATCCACCACGATGAATCCCATCTGATTGATCTCGAATCCCGCTTCTTTTGCTAGACCTACGTTGGGACGGTAGCCTATTGACAGGATCACCGCGTCGGTCTCGATCGTTGTTCCATCCTTCAGTTTAACTCCGCTGACTTTTCCGTCGCCGATTATTTCATCAACACCCGCACCGGTAATGATTTTCGTTCCTCTCTCCGCAAGAATCTCCTCTGCGGTTTTCGCGATATCCTCATCGAAGGCAAGGCCCAGAATGTGTGGAAGAATCTCGACCAAAGTTACTTCCATGCCGAGTTTGATCAGTTCATCCGACATCTCGACGCCGATAAATCCCGCTCCGATTACTACGACCTTTTTTAGCTGTTGTAATTTTTCAAGGACTGTATCGAGGTATTCCTTGTCTTTTTTAATTGTGAAAACATTCTCAAGGTTAGTTCCCTTGAGCCAGCCGGGGACGACAGGCTGGGAGCCGGTGGCGAAAATGAGTTTGTCGAAACCGATCTCGGTGCCGTCCGATGTTTTGCAGACCTTTGCTTCCCTGTCCACGGAGACGGCTTCATCGACCTTGAACTCGATTCCCATATTGCTGAGAACCCCGTCGGGAACGAGATTCTTATCGTGACTCCCGAGGGTCCCGAAAGCGTACGGGATTCCGCACGGAACAATGACCTGTTTCTCTTTCCGGATGACCATAAAATCTTTATCGGGATTATTCGATTTCCCGGTTACAGCGGCGATTATTCCAGCGGCGCTTCCGCCGATCACGAGTACGTCAGTTTTCTCCATGATTTATTTGTCCTTTTATTTCTTTAAAGTAGAATTGGAAGAAATGAAATCGACAAAAAATCAATGGCTGTAAAGCCATTGAAGAATCGACTTCACGCATAGATTATCAAAAATAAGTATCGCAGTTCAAGGGGATTCCCGTCAAATGGAGAGGCTGTTTCAGAATTATGAACCTACTGGTCTATTGATAAACTATCGATTGATTTCAACCCGTAGAACAGCACGGCAGTGCGTTATGGGGCTCTTTATTAGCAAAAAAGACGCACTGCCGTGCTGTTCTACGGGATATTGTACGGGATATTGCATTTTCTGTAGCGAGCAATCCATTCTTTTCACGAATTTCGAGATAACCTCATGGATTGCCGGGCTTATTCCACAAGGCGCCAGCCGCCGAATTCCCTTGTGGTGCGGCCTTCGGTTGCGAGGTCATAGAGCATATTCGAGAGGTCAATCAACAAATCTTTCTTTTCGAGTTCGTTCAGCCAGCGGATCGGTATCGACTGCGCGCCGTTGAAAGCTCCGGACATCGCGCCTGTCATCGCCGCGATCGTGTCCGCATCGCCACCCGCGTTCACCGAGCAGAGAATCGCCGACTCAGTATCATATGGGTGCGCGAGGAAGCTGAACATCGCCGCCGGAAGAGTCTGCAGGATGAATTTTCCGGTTCCCATCTCGACAAGCTCCCTGACATCCTTCTCCAGGAACATGCTGCGGTCGAAATGAGTGACCTCCTGAGGGCCTCCGGGGATGATAAACGCGAGGTCATCCGCCTGACGGCCGTCGAGGCGTGAAATCAGGTCCTCGATCACGTCCGCCACCTGCTGGTTCAGTGTCCGTGCGGTCTCCGCGAGTCCCCTGACGAATTCCACCGGGTTGAATTCCTCGAAGTCCTCCTTGAGGAGACGGTGGAGCGCGACCGCAAAGATTTGCGTTCCAGCAATGGCGAGGGGGTCGATGTGTGTGGGGATCGATGAATCGGAGGCTTCACGGATGAGAACGTCCTCCGAATGCCTGCAATGGAACAGCGCCAGCGGCGGAACTCTGACAGCGGGTGAATTACCGGCGGAAAATTCGCCTGAGCGTTTCCAGTAGGTGCCCTTGTAGAGACGTCTCGCGGCGAGGCTGACAGTATGGCCCGCACCCCGTCCGGACTCTTCGCCATCATCGACCCGACGCATCCACTCGCCGAGCATATAGGCGAAATGCGACGGATCGAAATGTTCGTTCTGGATGATGCTCTGCGAGAGGAGAATCGTCATCTGGGTATCGTCGGTGATAATACCGCGACCCAGAATGGTGGTCTCGTAGTCGCGGACAAATCCAAGGCTGGTGCGGATGGTATCGTAGTTCCATTCCTCGACGGGCGCGCCAAGAGCGTCACCGCACGCAAGCCCGAGAAGGCATCCGACGAATCGGTCGAGTGTTTTGGGGTTTGTCCGTTTTGCAGTCATTCTTATGCGTGTGATTTCCCTGACATACTATCCCAGTTTTAGAGTATTTGCTACTGGAAATTCTTAGCCGCGTCAGTCGAGCCGGTCGCCGATCGGTTTAACGACGATCATCAGAAGGGTTATGGAGATCAGGAATACCCAGGTTGTGGGGGTGCTGAATGTTGATAGAAAAAATGTAGGCAGGTCTTTGAACAGGCCATACGGATGAAGCTGGAGTTTAAGGATTATAAGCATCCCGATCTGGGTCGCGACAAGTCCGTAGAAGCCCCATGATTTCCAGTTCCAGAGGCCGATTGCGCAGATGATAAGCGCGATACAGAGTCCGGATACAAGCAGGCGAGGCTCACCACGGGATGCAATTGAAATCATGAAACCCAGAGCGCCTGCGATGATATAGAGTCCGAGGAGGGCTTTAAGGCCGGTACCGAGATGTCGGTCTGTGGCTTGCATTTCAGATCATGCACAGGAATGTGGGTTATTGAAAAACGAAATATTTTCCGGTACCCCACCCTTTAGGGTGGGTGAAAGGCGCATGGTTTCTGGGATTGCCCACCCTAAAGGGTGGGGTACCGGAGTATTTTTTTCACTTTATCAGCAACCACTAAAAGGTAAAGTACTGAGCTATTTTTATTTTTTTAACAGTCCCAGAACTGCGCATGTTACAGACTAGATCGGGTTCAGGATCAGGTCGATATGATCTCTGTATGCGAAATTGCCGGTCATGTCCAATGTCACAGGATCGCTTTCCCATCCGTCGGCGACAGCCTGAATAGTGATTTCAGCCCGTGGGAGGTCGGGAAATATATAGCTGCCGTCGTTTACTCCCACGATGTCGATCGATGTCAGATATGATGGATGTTCCAGGATTTCAGGCGTGAGCGGGTCGAGAAGTTCGATGGTGATATTGCCCCAGAGTTCCGGATGAAGCTGTAAGCTAAGCCCGTCGCCGAATCGAACATGGCCTGAGACCGCTGTGATATCGCCCCGTCCAAGCTGTTTTGATAATGTTGCTGCTTTCCAGTATGAATTGTTTTCGTAGCGGAAAATCGCTTTTCCGAGTGTCAGACGGTCCCTGTGACGGGAGACAATGTAATACGTTTTCGCCATCGAGTAT
>CBDUUJ010000251.1:0-4944 GCA_965370205.1 uncultured bacterium | reverse complement strand
GGTATGGGGGGAGAGCGCTTAATATTTTACGGAAAAGCGAAGGTGGAGGAGAATTCTATAATGATAACGTCACCATCGAGAAACTCCGGCAGATCGCGGACGGCGAGCTTGAGCTTGGGTTTCTTAAAAGATTTCCGTAAAGCTGAAGTTTATTAACCGATCATTTCCCCAGCGCGAACAGGCTTCCGGCGAGGTAGATATCTTTTTGTACCGCTGAGAACGGCTGTACGTTTTCATACTGGACAGACCGGGTGGTGTTTTCGATTGTGGAATTTTCCAGGTCGATTTTTATTTCATCGCCCGACTGAATTTCCGAGCCGACAATTCCCGGGCAAACAATAAGCGGCCAGCCGGTGTTGATCGCGTTGCGTTTGTAGATCGCGCCGAAGCTCTCGCCGATGATCGCCTGGATTCCAAGCGCGATAAAACAGTCCACCGCCTGCTGACGCGACGACCCGCAGCCGAAATTATTTCCCACGATCAGAATATAGCCCGGTTTGACCTTATCGTCGAGATTGTCAAACGCGTACTGCCCCATCTCGTTGATGTCGGTGATATGAAGATACGCGTTGTGAAAGATCATGTCGGTGTCGATGTCATCGATGCGCGCACCGTCCGGTGTTCTGATAACCCGGCATCTTCCCGATATTTCCATTTTTCGACTCATTTCAGCGCCTCCCGTGGATCGATCAGTTCGCCTTCCATGACCGCCGCCGCCGCGACCGCCGGACTCGCGAGCCATGTGTCGCCCTTTCCCTGTTTGCCTTTGAAATTACGGTTGGATGTCGAAACCTGCACCTCGCCGCCGCCGATCATTCCGACCTGTCCCGCCGCGCATCCGCCGCATCCGGCCGATTGAATAATCGCGCCCGCATTGACGAATGTCTCCAGCATGCCGTTTTTCATCATCTCGATATAAACACTGCGGGTCGCAGGAACAATTTTGCATGTCCGGTCCTCCATGATATGCGCCTTGCGTTTGAGGAATGTTTCCGTGACCTGCATGTCGCTCATTCTGCCGTTCGTGCATGATCCGATGAACGCCGTATCAATGCGCCGCCCCGCGACATCCGCGACCGTAACCACATCGTTCGGACTTCCCGGACGCGCGACCAGGCACGGAAGATCGGTCAGGTCAAAAGTCAGTTCATCCGCATACTGGGCATCTTTGTCGGCGGCGAACGGGAGATAATCATCAGGATCATACGGGGAACCGTCGAAATTTTTCATCGTTTCATCGGGCTGGATCAACGCGGTAATCGCGCCCATCTCGGTCGCCATGCTCGCGAGAGTGATCCGCTCCTCGATATTCATCGCCTGGACCGCGCTTCCGTAGAACTCAACCGCCTTCCCAAGCAATCTTCCCGTTCCAAGCGATCCGGTCAGGTGGAGAGTGACATCCTTTGCGGTGGTCGGGAACTGAATCGCGCCGTCGAGAGTGATTTTCACAGTCTCGGGAACCTCGAACCATGTGTAGCCGTTTGCCCAGACAAACGCGATGTCCTGGTCGCCCATGCCCTGCCCGAAACATCCGACCGCACCCAGAATATTCATGTGGCTGTCGGTGCCTACCGCGGTCCTTCCCGGACGGGCGTAGTTATCCTCGATCAGAATATGCGATCCGATTCCAAGCCCGACATCGTAGACTTCCAGGTCGTGCTCTCTTGCGAACACGCGGCAGATCTGCTGGTTGTCCGCATAGCCGGATGTTGTCGCGGGCGAGTTGCAGTCGAATGTGAAGAGCGTTTTAATCTGGTCGTTGACAGGATTACCCGGATAATGCTTTTTGAGATTTGCGACCACGTTCGCGCCGGCGAAATCGCGGGCGGAGCGGACATCGATCATGATCCAGACAATCCGTCCCGGCTCGACTTTTTCGTTTGTATCACGAAGATGAGCCGCGAAGATTTTTTCAATTGATGTTTGAGGCATTTCGATCCTTGGTGTCTCGGTATTGGTGAGATTGTTTCAAAAGGAGTGTATATATTTCAATAGTGGAGTGACTGGCTTAACCGGAGTTGATAAGATCATCAGCCCATTTAACAACAATTTCAGCCAACCTGACAGCTTCGAGGTAACGATCCATATCTACAGATTCAAATTCACCTGGATAACGCAGGATAGACGCATACATTGTCAAGAATGTTGATTTTTTCAGGTCGGAAGTTTGAACGACCTCTTGTGGCAGGAGATCGATAAGAACCTCAATATTATGAATTTTTGGAAATGATACATCGAAATGCACCAGGACCGCCTTAATGCTTTTTTCTACCGCCTGCTGCGCATGAAAGCATAGTGTTTCCAGCATTACATCTTCAGCAGGCGGTCCTTTTGCTACACCGAGATCGCTTCGGGCAAATCGTATCCAGTCGGCTGGTATTTTAGAGTCAGGCTGCATAAAGGTCTCGTCCTTCCTCGAGAACAGTTTTATAAATCAATCCGATTGAATAACGGTGTTTTTTAAGGTCAGCCGGAGTGGCCACAATGATGTCAACCGCCATTCTCAATCCAATAAGTTGAGTGTGGAGGTAGCCCATCGTATCAAGTCGATGCGTTCCGTCCGGCATAACGACAAGGATGTCGATATCGCTGTCGGGTGTCATCTCGGCACGCACAGCGGATCCGAACATAATAATACGCAGTGGATTCACAGCTTTCACTATCCGCCGCACTAGCTCATCAAGTTTTTCCGGGTCCGGTCGCATAATCGCTGTTTATAACAAAATGATACCACAGCATGCACTGATTTCCTGTATGATTCCGCCCCTATCCGGCTACATACTTCGCGACCTCTTCCGCGACCTCAAGAGTCGTGTTCGAGCCGCCGAGATCGTAGGTTTTAACATTGCCCTCTTTGATAACGCGCGCGATAGCGTTTTCCAGCTTTTCTGCGAGTTCTGTTTCGCCGAGATAGTCGAGCATAAGTTTTGTCGTGAGCAGCATAGCCGTCGGGTTGACCTTGTACTGCCCCGCGTATTTCGGCGCCGATCCGTGAGTCGGCTCAAACAGCGCGTAATTATCCCCGATATTCGCGCTCGCCGCGAATCCAAGCCCGCCGATAAGCTGCGCGCAAAGATCCGAGATAATATCGCCGAACATGTTTGTCGCGACAAGGACATCGTAATCGAACGGGTTCTTGAGAAGCCACATGCACATCGCGTCGATATTGGCCTCCCACATTTCGATCCCGGGATATTCCTCCGCGATCTTCCTCGCCTCGCGGATCATGAGTCCCGATGTCTCGCGGATGACATTCGGTTTCTCGACAATTGTCACCGATTTCCTGCCGTGCTTTTTTGCGTACTCGAACGCCTGCCGCGCGATTGTCCGGCAGCCGTTGCGTGTGAAAATACGGCAGGAGATCGCGATATCATCGCCGGAAACCGAGTCGAACTTGCTCATATTTCCATTGTGGGATTTCATCGAGCTGCGCAGATCGTCGGGCAGCGGATGAAATTCGACTCCCGCGTACAGTCCCTCGGTGTTCTCCCTGAAAACGACCAGGTCTATCCTTTCCTTATAAACAAGCGGGTTACCGGGATAGGCTTTGCAGGGTCGGAGATTCGTGTGGAGATTGAATGTCTGCCGGATTCGCACGATCGGCGAGCGATAGATCAATCCTTTTCCATGAAATTCCGGAGCAAGTTCCTGCTCACATTCCTCCTTCGGTTTGGATGTTATCGCGCCGAACAGGCAGCAGTCGGTGTTTTTCAGAAGCTCGACCGTGCGATCGGGAAGAGGATCGCCCTCGGACTTCCAGAATTCCCAGCCGACATCGCCGTGGATGTACTCAGCGTCGAGCTTGAGCGTATCGAGAACGATTTTCGCGGCTTCCATGACATCGTTGCCGACCCCGTCGCCGGGCAGCCATGCTATTTTGTATTTCGCCATCTTTTTTCTCCGTTGAATTATCTTATTTCCGTAACTTCACCCACTCGACCAGTCCGCCCGATTCCAGGATTCCCCGGACTTCCTCGGGCAGCGGCGGAAAGGCAAATTCGTTTCTGGAAGCTGTGATGATAACACCTTTTTCGAGGTCAATCGAGATTTCCTCGCCATTTTCCACCGCATCGACGACATCCGGCAGAACGATCGCGGGAAGTCCGGCATTGATGCAGTTTCGGAAATAGATTCTCGCGAAACTTTTCGCGATCACTGCTCCGACTCCCGCGGATTTGAGGCAGAACGCGGCCTGTTCGCGCGATGATCCGCAGCCGAAATTACTTCCCGCGACAATCACATCGCCGGGCTGGACATTTGCCGCAAATGACGGGTCAAGATCCTCAAGCGCGTACTTCGCCATCTCGTCGAAGTCTGTAACGGTGTAGGTGTATTTACCGGGAAAAATGACATCGGTATTGACATCATCACCGTATTTCCAGATTTTTCCTTTGATCCTGGACATAGTTTATTGCTCCCCTTTTATTACTGTAGAAGAGTTGGATTAGCGGTAAGAATTGTTAAATCGGAGTCGATGAAATCACTGTCATCAGTGACAAGAATAAAACCTTTTTTTCTACAGATCTCAGTGATAATCTGATCGTTGAAATCGTAACCGCCCTCACCAAATTGATCCAGCAGTAAGGAAATATCCACATCTACAAAGCAGGAACTACATCGTTTGCAGCGCTTTATTATCCTCTTGCATGTAATCGTGATGTCTCTTGCACATGACTTGAATGCTTCACTATTACGGAACTGTTTAAATTCCATATCAGGACAAATTGCTTTATTTTCCCATCGAGCATATCTGTTAATAAATTCAGCCAGAACAAGGACATCAATAGATATACTGCTTTTTAATTCCACGATACTTTTGAGGACCATCGAATATTTTCGTTTTTTTTTCGAATCTGGAAAAGGACCTTCGATGAAAAGCCAGACATTTGTGTCAAAGAATAATTTGTCTTAACCCCTAAAAGAGTATGACGTGACATACAATAC
>CBDUUJ010000250.1:0-4959 GCA_965370205.1 uncultured bacterium | reverse complement strand
AGGTCCGGAACCTTACCCACCAGATGGCTCTATTTTAACCGGACAGTAGTGGTTTAATAATATTCTTATTTATACGTTAGTGACATAAAGTTGGAATCATAAAATTATTGATATAGAGTTAGTGACATAAAATTAGTGACATAAAATTAGTGACATAAAATTAGTGACATAAAATTAGTGATCCCTTATTCAAGCTCTCTTCTGAAGACAATTCCGTAGCTGATCGTAGTGCCGTTCTCAAGTTTCGGTACGATGCAGTCAATATCCCATCCCTTTTCACCCCAGTGATTCAAATGCTGGTTAGCCTCATCCTCCTCATCGGAATCCATTATCTCCTGCCAGTTAGCTATTGACACTTCCAGAACATAATACTGGTATTGCATAATTATCTCCTTCGGGAATTACTGGTTTTGTTAGTATACGATATTGGCATCATCACCTACAAGCATCATACTCGGCTGACGCCTCGTATGATACTTGTAGGCGCCACCCGAATCACTGGCTTCCAGCCACCCGTAGCGCTGGCTTCCAGCCGGCTGTATCGCCGGCATCCTGCCGGCATGTTTGACTCTCGCGCAAAAATGAGTACCGTTTCACTTTTGGCAGATTTAAATCATGTCCGATATCCCGACAGTCCTCTCAGTCTACGGAACCCGTCCCGACGCCATAAAAATGGCACCGGTCGCGCTTGAGCTTGCGAAACGCAAAACCCTCAGACACATCTCATGTGTCACCGGACAGCATCGCCAGATGCTCGATGTCGTCCTCAAACTGTTTGGAATCAAGCCCAGGTACGATCTCGACATCATGAGCGACAGGCAGACGCTTGAGGAAATAGCTACCCGCGTCCTTTTGGAGCTTCCCGAAATTCTTGATAAAGTCAAGCCGGATATCGTCCTCGTTCACGGGGACACGTCCACGGCGTTCATATCAGCGCTCTCGACATACTATAAGGGCTGCATGGTCGGGCATGTGGAGGCCGGACTCAGAACGCCGAATCTCTACATTCCGTTTCCCGAGGAGGCGAATCGGAGGCTGATCGACACAATCTGCTCTCTCCTCCTCGCACCGACTGAAAATGCCCGTGAAGCGCTTCTTGCCGAGGGAAAAGATCCGGAGAGGATTTTCGTCACCGGCAACACGGTTGTAGATGCATTCCTTTTCGCTGCTGAGAAGGCGAAGGATCATCCCCTGCCCGACCCTCTAACCAATCTTGAAGCGGGCAAAATCGTGACCATCACCGCGCACCGACGCGAAAGCTGGGGCGAGGATCTTCAATCGATAGCCAAAGCTCTGGCGGTCCTGGCGGATCGATTCCCGGATTTTACGTTTGTGTTTCCAATCCACATGAATCCGATAGTCAGGGAATCGATGATCCCGATCATGGAGAACAGTGAGAATCTGATAATCATGGAACCGCTTGGTTATCTCGATTTCGTCGCGCTCATGAGCCGCTCGTACATGATTCTCACCGACTCCGGCGGGATACAGGAGGAGGCGCCGTCGCTTGGGATTCCGGTTCTCGTAATGAGAGAGGTCACCGAGCGCAAGGAGGGGCTTGATGCGGGATGTCTTGAGCTGGTCGGTACGAAAACCGACCGGATTGTGGCATCGGCCAGCAGGATTTTAGAGGATGAGGATCTTCACAGCCGCATGGCTAAAGCGGGGAATCCGTACGGGGACGGGAAAGCGTCGTGGAGGATCGCGAATATCCTTGAGAAAGTCCTTATGGATAAAGGTTTCGATCCCGGTGAACGGGAGAACGATGAATTTCACTTTGCGCAGTCACGGATTCAGGACAGTTAAATCATCGTTTTACTGGAAAAACATCCGGGATTTTTAAGAATTTATATTTGGGTACCGTTAAAATATCAGCTCGATGTGATTTCCCCACAGGGGGTGGGTTTGTAACTTATCATGCATCATCACTATCTCGAAATTATTCTGTTTCTGGTAGTGGTAATAGCAGTTGCCAAGGCGGCAGGATGGGCATCGACTAAACTCGGCCAGCCTGCGGTTCTGGGGGAGATCCTGGCGGGTCTGCTGCTGGGTCCGACGCTGATAGGAGTCGCTACTCTTCCCCTCTTTCCTGAATCAAGGGAACAGAAACTCACATACGCAAAACAGCAATCTGTAATCGAAGAGGTCGGGATAGTCCATCAGGATCGTGGCGATTTCGGGGAAGACCTTGCCGAAGAAGAAATCCGGCATGAAATTATCGGACGAATTTCGGATGAAGTCCATGAAGCGGTGGTGGGCACTGAGGAATTGAGCCTTGCCGCGGGTGACAGCCGCGCTTATATCGCCGACGCGGCAAGCGGAGCTGTTGATGAGATTGTCCATGAACGCAAGTCCTTCCTTGAGGATGTAATCAAAATGCTTGCGGAACTCGGGGTGCTGTTCCTGATGTTCATGGCGGGACTGGAAACCGATCTGGCCATGATGAAACGTGTCGGGAAAGCGGCATTGTCGGCTGCGATCGGAGGAGTCATTGCGCCGTTCATACTCGGGTTCGGGGTTACCATACTCATGATTCCGCATTTCGGAATCTATACCGCCATTTTCACCGGTACGATTCTCTGCGCGACCAGTGTAAGCATATCGGCACAGACTCTTAAGGAACTCGGTGCACTGAGAAGCAAAGAGGGAACATGCATTCTTGGAGCTGCGGTGATTGACGATATCCTGGGGATCATCCTTCTGTCGCTTGTCATTGCGTTTAATCCTGTCAAGGCAGCGGGGGCAAGCTCACATTCCAAGATGTATGAGGTTCTCGCCAACTGGATCACCGCAGGAATGGGGCTTGAGGGCAGCATAGCGAGCGCGGTTAGTATCGGCATCCTTATCATCAGCATGCTGCTGTTCTTTTTCCTCTTCTATATGTTTGGCACCGTTTTCTTTGAAAAGATACTCAGATGGGCCGGGAATCTGCCTGTAAGCGAGCCAAAACTGGCATTTGCTATCGCGCTCGGGCTGTTTTTCGCATGGGCGGCTGAATATATCGGGGCTGTCGCGGCGATCACGGGAACCTACCTTGCCGGTGTGCTTATCGGACAGACAACACACCAGCATGAGATCGAGGACAAGCTCGGTGTCCTGACCTACAGTTTCTTCGTGCCGATTTTCTTCATCAACATCGGACTTGAGGCCAACGCGCGGGAACTTGGCGGCGGGATGCTTGCTTTCACAATTGTAATATGCCTAACGGCTATCCTGGCAAAAATACTGGGCTCGTTTATCGGCGCGAAAATGGGCGGGTTTTCATTTATTGAGTCGCTTAGAGTCGGGACCGGCATGGTGAGCCGAGGCGAGGTCGGTTTAATTATCGCATCGGTTGGATTATCCGCTGGAATTATCGGGAGAACTGAATTTTCGGTGATGGTCATAATGGTGATTGTAACCACCGTTGTAACCCCGATTATGCTGAGATTCCTGTTCCCGAGAAATGACAACAGGGATGGTCAGGGGGCCAATCCGGATGACGATCCCAATGGAGATATGTCCATGGAAATACCTCACGATCAGGTTAAGACATGAAACAACAAGGCATCTGTATCTGTCATATTGATATTCAATCAGATTGATTATTCAACAAGGAAAGCTGAATCATGTATCTACTTGTACTTATAATCGACAAAGCAGAGAACATCGAGAAAATCATCACGGGCTTCCGCGAGATCGGAATAACCGGGGCAACCATATTCGATTCCATCGGGCTTGGCAGGAACACCCTGTATGGAAAAAGCATGCCTCCGGTGATAGCGAGTCTCAAGCGGATATTCGATCCTGAATCAAGGACCTACAACCATACGATGATCAATATCATCAGGAAAAAGGAAACCCTCGATGATGCAATGAGAGTGGCCGAAGAGGTCTGCGGCAGCTTCGACCAGCCCGATATGGGCATTATGTTCTCGTTGGAGCTTGACAAGGTGGTTGGATTCAGCACTATCAACCCGATCGATGCCGAAGAATCCTGAAAATGGCGATCCATCACCTCCCGAAAAACGCAGGAAAAGACCTGGTGAATTGCTCCGCGAAGGCTCTCTCTACTCCGCACCAACAATGATTATAGTTTTTCCGATCGTAGGTTTTTTCCTGGGGTATCTTCCAACAAAATACTGGGGCTGGCCTTTCTGGGTTCCACTGATCACCATGCTATTGGGACTCGTGCAGGCCATACGTGAGATCTACAAATTAAGTAAAAAAGTATATGGAAACAACGATGAAATGAAGTAGCTGCGCGTTTGATGATAACGTGGACTTCATCACGCCGGGCGACCTTCCGATCGCCCCTCCCCATTTGCAATTGACTTACGGTATCAGGTATGGTATTTGAAATCTTTCAATGATGTTAAATCTCTTATAATCGGTTCAAGACTGGAGTATAATTCGATTATAAAGGGATTTTACAGGTTTGTTGCATGCAATTAATAAACAATGCAAAAACAGAAGGGGAAAATTGAAGGGAGTTTGAGTGGGCTGAATTTATCCGTACTCGGGAAATTCTACCCGTTAAGTGTTCTTGCAACGGTTTTTGTATCCCTTCCTGTCTGGAGTATTTACAATCCGGATCTCGCTTATGGCGTTCTTTTCGGGGGATTGTTCGGCACCGTCAACACATGGCTGATCGCCCGGCTCGCCGCTTCGATTCTCGATCCCGTCAGACAAAATCCACGAATGGCCGTAATAACGGTCATGCTGAAAGTCCCGATCGTCTACGGAATTCTGGCGCTTGCATTTTCATTTCGCTGGTTTGATCCGATGGGATTTGCGATCGGGTTCCAGCTATTTTTCATACTCCTGTTTATTTACGTCATTGCCGCTCATCTTATCCTGTCTCAAAAACGGGACGGAGTGGGAGATGATGCCGCGTGATCCTGTATCATAAGATTATTTTACAGGGACACGAAGCGGTACAGCATGTCGCTGAACATGCAGATCACGGCGGACATGACG
>CBDUUJ010000249.1:0-4967 GCA_965370205.1 uncultured bacterium | reverse complement strand
TTACACGATCGCTGAGGATGAACCCAACACGCTGAGTTACATGTGGGAAAACATCTCGGTAGCTCCCTCCAATACAATGCGAGTGAAAGTTGAATGGTATGATTATCCGATCATTAATGACATATCCGATGCGGATTTCAGCATCTGGGATGCCGGTTGGGCCAGGGACTGGGGTGGTCCGGAAGATGAATATGACGAAGGATATGCTGTTGCTGCTGACAGCGACGGCAATGTCTATGTTACCGGTATTTTCTGGGGTACAGTCGATTTCGATCCGGATCCGGTCGGTGAGTATATCCTGACCTCGAATGGTGGTGATGAAGCTTTTCTGAGTAAATTAGATTCAGCGGGTGACTTGGTATGGGCACGAGCATGGGGCAGCACCGGCGATGAATACGGCGAAGATGTTACAGTTGACAACTTTGGCGACGTCTATGTTACGGGTAGTTTTGAAAATACGGTCGATTTCGATCCCGACCCTGTCAGTGAATACCCGCTGACATCAATTGGTGATGATGATGCTTATCTGATTAAACTGGATTCATCGGGTAACCTCGTGTGGGCAAGGTCCTGGGGCGGATTATTTTCTGATTATGGCGGTAAAGTAGCATTTGACAGCGTCGGGGATGTATATGTTACGGGCGCTTTCCAAGAAACTGCTGACTTCGATCCCGACCCCGTTAGTGAATTTCCACAGACTTCGAATGGTGGGTCCGATGTATTTCTCAGCAAATTGGATTCATCGGGTAACTTCGTACAAGTAAGAACCTGGGGCGGAATAGATCGTGATAAAGGCAGGGGACTGGCAATTGACAGCAATGACAATGTCTTTGTTACAGGAGATTTTAGTTGTACAGTTGATTTCGATCCCGATCCCATTGATGAATATCCGCTGACAACAAATTCTGATTCTTATGATGTTTATCTGACTAAATTGGATTCGTCGGGTAATTTCGTGTGGGCAAGGTCCTGGGGTGGACCATCAAACGATTATGGCTTTGGAGCAGCCGTTGACGGATTTGGGAACGCATATGTTACGGGCGCTTTCCGGAATACAGTTGATTTCGATCCCGACCCCGTTGATGAATTCCCACTAACTCCGACCGGTATTGACGATGCTTACCTGAGTAAATTCGATCCATCGGGTAATTTCATGTGGGCAGGTGCCTGGGGGGGGGTATCAACCGACCATGGCAATAGAGTAGCCATTGACAGCGAGGAGAATGTCTTCGTTGTGGGATATTTCTTTGAGACTGCCGACTTCGACCCCGACCCCGTTGCTGAATTCTCACTGACTTCGAATGGTGAAAACGATGCTTTCCTGAGCAAATTCGATTCAATGGGAAACTTTGAGTGGGTGAGGACCGTAGGTGATTCATTGTGGGAGGGCGCAAAAGGAGTAGCCGTTGACGGATTCGGGAACATCTACACTACTGGGTATTTCGAGTCAAGTTCCGTCGATTTAGCACCATCGGACGCACCATGTTTTGAGGACCCGGATCTGCATTATCTGGTCAATTACAGTGATATCTTCCTGATCAAATACATGCCGGACGGCTGCTGGTAACGAACGTTCATAATACGGAAAATAACGAACCCCTCAGCAACCTGCTGAGGGGTGTTTTTCATCCTGGTGGTGATAATCTTGATTAAACCATCTTGGTGCCGTATATTTACGCTCTGCTGAATGTTGTAAAGGATATCACTCAATAACAGGAGGACTGGCATATGGCTAAATTTCTGAACACAAGTGCAACGACTTTCCGTCTAGAAGAATTAATCAAGGATGCGAAAGAACGCCTAATTATCATTAGTCCATATCTGCGGTTTAATGACAAGATAAAGGAATTACTTACAGATAAAGACCGGTACAAAATTGACGTACGCATAGTATACGGTAAGAGTGAACTCGCTCCTGCGGAGATTAACTGGTTGAAATCACTTGAATACGTACGCACTAGTTTTTGCGAAAATCTTCACGCAAAGTGCTACCTCAATGAACAAGCTGCAATCATCACGTCAATGAATCTTTACGAATTCAGTCAGGTAAACAACAATGAGATGGGAGTATATATTAAAAGGGAGGATGAGCCAGAGCTATACACGGATACCTATAACGAGGCTCAACGGCTGATTCGTGTCAGCGTAGAACTCCGACTCTCAGCTGACAAGGTTGAAGAACCAGCTAAAAAGGTTGAAGAATCAGCTAAAAAAACGACTGATGATTCTTCTGCTGGATACGAAAAACTTACGACATCAAAACTTGCTAAGAAATTAGGGATGAAAACTGCTGAGCTTAATGACCAGCTATTGTCCAAGGGATTTCTGCGACGTGCAGGTAACGAGTTTGAACTCACAGATGCAGGGGAAAAAGTGGGCGGAGAATCCCGATACTCAAAGAAATATGGTACATACTTCCTATGGCCGAAGGACATGTCAGTATAGCTGAATGACCACACATCCACGTATTCCCCCAACCGCCCATTTTACCCCTCTGGAGCCTGTCTCTGGTGCGCTGTTCGGGACTCGGTTTGAGCCTGGCAATACAAAGCAAGAAAAAAACCGACCCGGGAAGGTCGGTTACCTGTTGTCTTTCTGGTGGAGCATACCGGGATCGAACCGGTGACCTCAAGCTTGCAAAGCTTGCGCTCTCCCAACTGAGCTAATGCCCCGTGTGTTCCATATCATTCTACGTTCACATTTCGATAAGGTCAATGGTTTTGGATTTCTGTCAGTACGTTTCTTCAGGACGCATGACAGAAAAAACCGGCGACTGTCCCGATCCGATATATTTCCAGCCGCTGTCGAGAACCTCAATATTCACGTGATAATCGATGTAGTCATCCGAGAACGGGAAAGCCTCGTATGGAATGAACATCGTGAAATCGGAGAAAATCGTCGCGGGATAGATCGGGATGAAATCCTTCTGAATGGTCAGGTTTCCCGTTGGAGTCGAGTACGCAGGATCGTCGATTCCGCACGCGACCGATTCGGAGTTGTTATCGTAGTGGAAATACGCCGCGATCCTGCATGTCTGCGCTCTCATGTTGTCGGCCTGGAATTTCATATGAACACGCAGCCCGTCGAATCCGCCGACCTTGACATTGTGCTCAAGCCAGATATCCTGGATTGAAACCATCGGCGGAAGCTGTTCTTCGGGAAGATCGAGAGTGCGGAAGTAAATGTAAATGCAGTCGTTATTAAATTCATAGGTTGTATGATGCGAGGCTGTCTCGCTGAGCGTGCCCCACATGAGGGTTTGGGAGTGGATATCGGCGGACGGCTCCTCGACGAATATCCTGAACACGACGCGGTCGAATGAGTTGCCGCCCCATTCATAAATGCCGAGATTGCTGAAGATGACTTCATCGCCGTCGGACCAGCGGTCGAATCCCGACGGTCCGGGAAGCTCGATACGCGCAAGTTCATGGGACCGGTCCCAGTTCTCTTCCTCCATCAGGTCAAGATTCTCGTATGGTTCGGGTTCATAGAGAATGATCCAGATTTTTCCGTAGGGGTAATCAAATCCGGTATCGGTGACCAGGTTGTCGGTCACAAGGATGTAGTCGATTGTGAGGATGTCGAAACCCTCATCGATATAGCGGGCATCGTCGGCATCGAAAATAACAGGCGATGAGGATGCCGGGCTGAAGGGCATGGTAATCAGGATCAGAGATATTGTCAGAATGAAAAGGATTCGTCCGCGCATGATCGGCCTCATTTAATACCGGCTGAATGCCGGGGCTGCGTCTGAAGTATTATCGCACCATTTGCGGTGAAATGTGAAACGGGAGAGGTTGATGTCCGGCCAAATGATTGAGGGCTTGTGATGAGTGTGCTATCATTCCTGCCCCCGGTAATCCGCCCGGGGGTTTTGGCAATGTCAAAAGACCATTTACCTATAGCCGTCGATACTCTCGGCGGAGACCATGCTCCCGATCATGTTGTCCAGGGCGCCATTGCCAGTGGTGTACCCGTGATTCTGGTCGGTCCGGAAGCGGTTCTCGGTCCGCTATTAGAGGAAATGCACCCAGGGCACTCCATTGAGATCGTCAACGCAGAGGAAAAAATTCAGCCCGACGATCATCCTGTTGCAGCCTATAGAAGCAAGAAAAATTCGAGCATGATGACTGCAATAAGGCTTGTTAAAGAGGGGAGGGCAGCGGGGGTGATGTCCGCCGGCAACACAGGGGCGTTCATGATGGGAGCCACCATGATGCTGAAGCGTTTGCCGTATGTTACCCGTCCCGCCGCCGCGATCCCGGTTCCTACCCCAACCGGTCATTCTCTTCTCCTTGATGCTGGCGCGTCGACGGACTGCACTTCGGATGACCTGTTGAATTTCGCGGTGATGGGCGCAACATATGTCAAAGCGGTCTGGGATGTCGAGAATCCCCGAGTAGGGCTTCTGTCAATCGGCGAGGAGGAGACCAAGGGCACCAAGCAGTCGAAGGAAACGCATCAACGTATGAAGCGGAGCGGGTTGAATTTCATTGGAAATGTACAGGGAAATGACCTTGTTTCCGCGGATGTCGATGTTGTTGTCACAGATGGATTCACGGGCAATGTCGCGTTAAAATCGGCGGAGGGTATCTTGTCGCTTATAATGTCGGTGGTAAGGGATGAGCTGAAGGCTACGCGCGGCCTGGATAGAATTGCGACATGGATTCTCTATCCGATTATTAACCGTATCAGGAAGCGCCTTGACTGGCAGGAGTATGGCGGCGGTTCATTACTGGGTGTTAAGGGTAACGTGGTGATCGCTCACGGAAAAAGCAGGAAACGCGCGATAGCCAGCGCGATCAGACTGACTGGCGAGCTTGCGCAGACCGATCTGCTGACTCAGTTGGAGATGGCTTTGAGGGAATATCATGAACAGGATGGCTTGACAGAATCGGGAAATGTGGGGGAAGATTCGGAACATAGTCGGGTTTAACATGTTTTCCTGGAGCAGTTAAGGGATGTTA
>CBDUUJ010000248.1:0-4975 GCA_965370205.1 uncultured bacterium | reverse complement strand
ACCGGTCAAGACAGGATTAAGTTTGTGGGCGGCATAATTTTAAATGACTATAAATTGAGAAATATTGTTCTTTTTTCAACAGCCGACGGGACATCCGCGCTACAGAAAATAGTATTCTTCCGGGGCAACCTCCAAAGACATGGGTTGCCGATTTGTTATACAATCTGAACCCTATGCCATCAAGCATTCCCGACTGCGACCTTCACCCGTTCATCCGCGACCCAGACAGGGCACGCGCGATTCTCGACGCGTGCATCACGGATTCAATAGATCGGGGAATTTTCCAGATCAGAGTGGTTCACGGCAAGGGTACGGGTAACTTCAGAAAATTGGTGCACAGCCATCTCGACAGGCATCCGGATGTCGAGGGTTATATACTCTGCGACCCGCAGCACGGCGGCAGCGGCGCGTCATGGGTACATCTGATCGGTGAATCATATGAGGAAGAAAAAAACCCGGATGAGTCGATGGATGAGTCATGGGATGAACCAATAGATGAACCAATAGATGAATCAATGGATGAGGCGGTGGATGACATTGATCAAACAAGCAAACCGGCAAGGCCATTCTGGCGATGGATTCTGTATTTCTTCTTTCTCGTTCTGGCATTCATGGTTTTTCCGCAGTGGTTTTTCAGAGCGATTTTAGTCCTGTTCATCTTTTTTCTTGAAATACGAACCGCAACCCGCGACCACGAAGAATGAATCCGGCATTCTCCGCAATTCAAAAAAATAAACTCATATTCCACTCAGGACGTCGATATTATTACAGCTATCAATATGTCCGGCGAAAAGAAAAAAATAGCCGGGGATGCGAAACCTGCTATCCTTGCGGCAATCCACACCGAAGAGCTATGGGATGAGCTTTCAGAACTTCTGTCTGCACATTTCAAGGTCAGGCGGGAGAAGGACGGTCTCCGGGCGATGGAGGTGCTTCCCCTTCTGAAGCCGGTCGCGGTAATTGCCGAGACCGATCTCCCGGGATTGTCGGGGATTCTTCTGGCGCGGCTCATTCTCCACAACAGATATCTGACAGATCTTCCGGTGGCTTTGATCCTGAGCAGGGAATATCTGATCGAGGAATTCTGGGCGAGGGATTCCGGGGTTCATGTAACCGTTCCGGGACGTAATGCGGGAGATGTTGTAAATATCATCAAGTATGCGCTTGTCCACGGGAAAGTGATATCGGACGAGGACTGGGACCTGGCGGAGAAAGCCCTTCGATCGCATGGGGGTCCCGCGGCAGGAGTCGCAAACGAGCTTGAAAAACAGCTCATCGGTGCGAGTGTGCTTGCCAGGCTGGGCGAGATCGATATAACTGAAAAAACTCCTGAGGGGAAATCCGTCAGCACAATCCCCGGTTTCACCAGGCAGGCATTGGCTGCGCTCTCAAGCATTCTTGAATTCGCTCAGGCCGGAGTGACTCTCTTCAGACCGAATAAAATGTTCGTGATCGAAAACGATGTCTTCGCAGAGATTCTTGACAGAGACGCCTTCATCCGTGAAAGCCAATCCTCAGCGTCGATTTACAAGGACATTGTTACAGACAGTATCGAGCCGGAAGTTATTAATCTCCAGTCCGTCAGTCACGAGCTTCCCGGACCCCGTGGTCCCGCCAGCACATTTTTCGCACTGCCGCTGGCCGGTCGCGAGGGAATCTACGGGCTTCTGAGCATAATGACCTACAAGGAGATCGCAGTCCGGGAGTATTATCTTCATACACTGTCTCTCATCGGATCCCAGCTTGCTGTAACGCTCGAACGCGCTCTCCTGTATGAGGAACTGAGAAGGCTGTCGATCACCGATCCGTTAACAGGCCTTTCAAACCGAAGGATGATCCAGTCGAAACTTGAGGATGAGTTCCGCCGGAGTGTCAGGTACCATACGCCCCTCTCGGTGGCGATCTGCGATATCGATGACTTCAAGCTGGTGAACGACACGCACGGGCACCAGACGGGCGATGAGGTTCTTGTGGCTGTCTCCGAAATTCTCAAACAATCGGTTCGTGAAGTGGACCTTGCAGGACGATGGGGCGGGGAGGAGATGTCGCTGCTCTTTCCGCAGACCGACCTCACAGGCGCATTGATCGCCTGTGAACGTATCAGAGAGCAGGTTGCCGATTTTAAACTCGATGTCTGGGGTACTGAACTCAGCACAACTCTTTCGATCGGGGTCGCGACAATCAACACTGAAGACATGTGCCCGCGATGCCCTGATTCCCTGATCGGTCTGGCCGACAGCGCCATGTACCATGCCAAGGAGCATGGAAAAAACCAGGTGGCAAGCTTCCTTGAGCTTCCGGATGCGCTCCCGTCCAGACAATATTTCCTGGCGAACTTCTGATTTTACGCTATACTAATCTTTTCTCATGCCTGTCATGTTTAATACTGTCAGATTAACGGAACGTATCGCCTCGATCAGCCGTATCACCGCAACCGTGGTTCTGGCGATGGTCTGGCTCATTGGATGTATCTCTCCGCAGGCCGATGTTACAGCATCTTTCGCAGGTGCTCCCGCATCATTGCTTCACGCTTCACCTTACACAGGCGAGGAAAATAAACTGAGAGACCCATTGCCTGAACTAATAAGGCTGACTGTTGATAACGAATCGGTCGCCGGATGGCTCTCTCCTCCTGAAAAGCTTCTGAGATTTCCGGTCGAGCTGAGAGAAAACACGCATCTGACTCTCAGCATCGGTGCGATAACTGAAACGATAACTGAAGTCGGCGACCTTGTCGCAATTATCGAGTACAGGCAATTCGATCCCGTGAATGGAAGTCCGGGATCGATTGATGAGATATATCGATGCACATTCGGACGGGGTTCTAACTGGATGAGCCATTGGACTCACGCCGATATCGACTTAAGCGAGTGGGGACAAAGTCGGGGAGAACTTTGCTTTCGCCTGGATGGTCCCCTTGCAGGGAATCGAGATGTTGATGTTTTATGGGGACAGCCCGCATTATATTGTCCGGACGAAAGGGAGCGTAAAAATGTCCTCCTGATCGGTGTGGACACAATGCGGCATGACACGTGTCCCCCATTCGATATAGATCCGGAAATCACTCCCAATATCGCCGATCTCTGCAAAGAATCGACACTTTTTACTCGTGCATGGTCGCAGGCGCCATGGACCCTCCCGTCGTTCGCAAGCATAATTACCGGTGGTTATCCCTCATCGATAAACGCCACCGGATACAATGAATGCCTTCCGTCACGGGCAACCACACTGGCGGAGATCGTGCAGATGAAAGGATTCGCGACACAAACGATCTGCTCGAATCCCTGGCTCGGCAATGCGGATTCAGGATTTCACCAGGGCATGGACGGTCTCTGGTTTCTCAGGAACGGCACAGCGGATGTCTCAGTGGAAAAAGCAAAGGAATTTATAACGCGTAATAAAAACCGGGACTGGTTCTGTTTTCTTCATTTCCAGGACCCGCACACGTCTTATGAACCTCCCCGTGAATTCATCGATCGTTTCTGCGACCCTGCGTATGAGGGTGAACACTCCGACGGGTTCCGGACTGTGAGAATCTGGGACCGGGAGGGTTTCCGTCCGGATAACGATGATTTGAAACAGGTCAGGAATCTGTATCATGGCGAGATTGCGTTCGTCGATGAGTGCATCGGTGACCTTTTCAACTGGATGGACGGACTCGGTCTCACGAATGAGACCATGATAGTTTTCACATCCGATCATGGAGAGGAATTTTTCGAGCATGATCGGTTCGGTCACGGCCAAAGCCATTATGACGAACTGGTTAGAGTACCGTTGATTGTTAAGGGTCCGGATTTTCCAATGGGCGGGATAATCGATACGCCGGTCGCCTGCGTGGATATTTTTCCGACAATACTCGGATACCTGGGACTCCCCGTCCCGGACGGTCTTCCCGGCTCGCCACTTTCTGATATTGTCGGCGGAGATATCGATGAGAACAGGATAATTTACGGCGAGGAATGCGGGGAGAAATCGATAAAATTTGCTGTCGAATGGCCCTATAAATTAATACTGGATTTCGTCACAAGCGAAACGGAACTGTATGACCTTTCAACCGATCCTTTTGAGACCGACAATATCAGCGAACGGCATCAGGATATCGTCCAGCGCCTGTCATCAGAGATAATCACCAATATGATCCCAAGCCAGCCTCTTTTCCTGATGGCCATTATCGGCAATCCTGACGATCCGCAACTGCGATTTACAGGCACGTTATCAATTCCCGGCGGCTTTGAAATGATCAGACCCTACGCGCTCAATGAAGGCGATACATTTGCAGAGAAAGGCAATGTAATAGAATTTGACATCACCAGTACCCGAAGCGACAGGAAATTTACCAAAATCCTTGCGATCTGGCCGTCCCGAGATTCATATGAACTTGAAGCCGCCATCATGCTCAACGGCTCACCACCATTCGGCAGATTCTTTCCCTATGGAACAAGCACACCGGAACCGTCGGGGAAAGCGAATATCAACATGATGGATTTTCCATGGCCCGCCAGTCTGCCCCCCGATTACAGGAACGGCCCCTCCGCCTGCTATCTTCTCACTGTGCCTGGAATTTATCCGGACGATTCCCTGAACGGGCTTGAATATGTCGAGCATGACCGCGAGACTATCGAACAGTTAAAGGCGCTTGGATATCTGAATTGACACGCATACTTATCAGTAAAATATCACCACCATTTAAATCGATTGGAGGATAACCCGTAGCACAGCACGGCAGTGCGTCATTGTATTTATTTCGAGGGGGACACTTTTTTTGCCTCGCAGATCCCTGATTAATTCATCATCGTAGAAAGCAAAAATAAAATGTCCCCGGACATTGTTCACGTGCCCGGGGACACCACATTTCGTCCTCGAAATGCTGGTGTCCCCTTTATCGAATCTTCACTCAAACTTGAATTAATTAACAGGGTCGGGATGAGAGGCACTGCCGTGCTGTGCTACGGGTTATCATGTCCATATGCTATTC
>CBDUUJ010000247.1:0-4975 GCA_965370205.1 uncultured bacterium | reverse complement strand
TCCGCTTGCTTACGCGCGCAGTTCAGAATGATCCGCTTGCTTACGCGCGCAGTTCAGAATGGTCCGCTTGCTTACGCGCGCGGTTCAGAACCGCGACTGTAAGGGAGCGGACTGTGGATTGGTAAATTCCTCCGGGGGTATAGGCCGGTTTATCGCGGAAGTATCACAGGGAAAGGGACGGAAAGGAAGGTGGCCTGTCACAGATTTGATCCTGTGTATAAGTCACCGGAAACCCCGGAACCTTCCGGGGTTTTTGCTATATGGCAGATGAACCATCAATTCGGGATGTCAGCGGCAGGTTAAGTGTAAATTCAGTCCAGTCGGGATCGGATGTTACCGAAATACTCCCGCCAATCCCTTCCATCAGGTCTCTCGCGATATATAGCCCCAATCCCTGCCCTCCGGATTTTCCTTCAGTGAATCCTCTCCCCCAGATTTTATCAATCGACTCATTCGGAATCCGGGGACCATTGTTGCCTATGGTGACAATCAGGAAATCATCGCGGCTGGAAATTCCGATCCTTATCTCGCCGCCTTCCGGAAGCACATCGATTGCGTTCTGGATGATAATGCTGATCGTCTCGACCAGCGGAACCGGATCTCCATACAGTCCCGGCACATCCTCATACTTCTCATTAATTACAATCTTCCTTGCAGCCAGATCACCGTGAAGAATCTGCAGGGCGGTTTCAATTCCCATGCGGATATCAAATGCCTTCCTGCTCGTGATATTCTTCAGCCTGTTTGCTATGCCCAGTGAAAGCATCACCTGATCCAATGAGCTTCCGATCGCCCTTCTCAAAGACACTTCACGATTTAATATGAGAATCAACCTGCCGGATTTCTCCTCGCCAAATCGATTTATAAAATCAACGATCGACTCCTCATCAAAGCCATTTTGCGCAAAAAGATCAGCCGAGTCAGCAAGATCCGGGTACCTGCTCTCCAGGAATTCCTCCAGCCTGTCGGTTGCTGAATTAACCTCGGAGGATGTCATATACACAGGGTCTTTTGCGCCATTAATCAAAACATCCATGAAAGCGGAAGCCAGCGATGAATCGACAAGGATATCCGACACCTCTCCGGCGACATCGATTGAAAGTGAATCTCTTATCAGTTCAATGTTTTTCCTGATCGCGTCAAGCAGAGAATTCAGATCGTGAGCCAGGGAGTCGGCGATCTGTCCCAGACGCGCCCGCGCCTGGAGTGTCCGCTGCTCGTGGGCTTCGTCCAGTTCCTTTTCCTTTATCTCCTGCTCGACAAGGATTGCCGCCGTATGGTCTTCATGCGCAACGAATTTATCCTCCCGTATTTTGCGAAACTCCATGCCCAATCCGATAAGCCAGATAATTCCAAATGTCCACCATGCCGCCGGAAGTATCCGACACCACGCGGGCTGCCATTTTTTATTTATCACCAGCTTGCAGTACTTCGTCGATTCGGATGCATCCAGAACCACGAGAACCGGATCGACAGCGTTTAATTGCTCTATTAATACGGTATCCGTCGAATATTTTACATCGTCATCTATAAAGTGATCGGAGATCTTCCGATGATGAAGTGTTTCTCCCTCTTCACTCAGAATAACAAGCTCTGAGCTATCGGTAGTAAACGCATATGCATCCGTATGCTCATCCAGGGGTATGACGCCGAGAAAAGATTGATAACGCGTTCCGGGTGTATCGGTATCCGGAGGCTGCATGATCCAGCTAAGTTCCTGTGGAGAAAAGAAATCCGGCTGGATCAGAAAACCCGCCGAACCATCCACATTGATTAGCGCGAACCCGAGACGCTGCTCGGAGTTTTCAAAAGGTGTGGATTTTAAAATAACCGGTCCATAATCTATCTCGTACGATTCTTCCGGCTCGAACCACCATCGTCTTTCGTCCTGCAACGATGTATCCGAAATGGTGTAAGTATTGTAAAGAATCCCCTGGTAATCATTACCCCCGGGCCAGCTCAGGACCGAAAGCTCCGTGGCTGCGGTATTTTCCGTATGTACTGAGTATGCGAAATCAATCGCGTACGGCCAGATATCAGGACTGATCTCTTCCACATCCAGCTCACCTGCTCTGTACCGGTCATGAATAAAACCGTTATTGGTGCTGAGAAGGTAAACGGACTGCCAACTGTCACTATTGACCATGAAAATTGATTGATCGGTATTTTCTTCTTCGCCGTTCATTGGCCGTATGTACCAGCCATTACTGCTGCCCCCGGAATACGCGATTATACACGGCCATCCATATGGACCCGCGTAGATCAACATTGGGGCTGACGGCATGGGTATTATCTTAAACGGAGCACTCCAGTCATCCTGCTGCGCAGGCGCGATAACGACTCCAAGAGTCTGGCGCATGCCGGGATCCAGCTCACCCTCATCAGCCTGATCATGCCATTCGATATGGGCGAATGGGTACTGGTCGAATCCTATACTGACAGCGATATGCTCCTGCCGTCCGGAATCCGATATCAGCTCGCTGGCCATAATCGTATTGCCGATTCTGACATTCGCCCCAAGTGCTTCTCGCGGGAACGGGATTTCTATCCTGCTGATATACTGTGTTTCAAGTTTATAATCCACAACGCAAACCATGATACGGATCACGTCCTGATATGTGGCACAGGCGGTTAACGGCACCAGTTTCTCGTGAGGAATTTCCTGAGCGCTTATCCTGAACATTGTCTGCTGAGGACGACCGGGAAAGTCGAATTCAACAGTCCGCATGAACGATTCAATATCATCCCCGGAAATCCAGCAATCCACACCCATTGTGAAGATTCCCGTCTCCAAATTGTAGTGTTCATCAACGTCATCATATTTCAGGATTCGCCGGAATACCGTTCCATATCTTACTCCTGAGACAACAACACCTTTTTTAAAAAACATATGCTGAGGGAGTTCCCCCCCGTATGGAATTAACCTGAAGCGCAGGTCCGGACGAGTCACGGCCGCATAGACCTGCATCATCGCCCCGATCAAAACCAGCACAAGCGCGAGTAAAAGGCTCCGGACTATGACTGGAATTATCTTGCTCCGCCATCGAGCCTTTTTATTCGATTCTTCATCCATGGTTATGTTACGTGGAAATGAAGTTTAGCCCGGTCCGATGAATTCTTCATTTTTATTACATCGTGAGTTTATTGCCACAGTCCTTGCAGAATACGGCATCGACAGGATTTTCCACTCCGCATTTTGTACAGAATCTCTTCCGCACCTTCGGGCTTTGCATTGCACCCCCGCATTTGATACAGAACTTCGAATCACCCGGATTTTCCGTACCGCATTTGGAGCATTTTACAGACTCCGCTGACGGGGTAGCTCCTGCCGCTTTCGGTGGTTCGGGAACCGGGGCAGAAATCGGGGCCGACGGCGGTTGCAATGGCTGCCCTGCCCGATGCCTCGCAAGCGCTTCGTTGAATTTCCTTTCGTCCTCCCTCTCAAGCTGCCTTAAAGTTTCCTCGGGAACCATCATGTAGAGCGTCATGGGGGGAACATCTTCCACCCAATCCCCATCCTCAAGCCTGTACCATCTCCCGGATTCGGTTCCAATCGTCCAGAGGCTGCCCCTGCTGTCCACCGGCATCTGGGCGTGAAGCAGTAACCTGTACTCTTCATCGTTGATACGCCCGATCGAAAAAAGGCCTGCCGAGTAGTCAAGCCAGATTTTTAATTCCTCGGGTGAGATGGCTTTCAGTGTCAGCTTTATTTTGGGATAATCTTGCATTTTATACCCCTCTCGAAAATCAATCGTCCGATGTTCCTACAAACATTTCCGTGATCGATGTCGCGTCCGGCCCGAACTTGTCGGCAAGTGCAGCGGCCGCACCGGTTCCAAGGATCCAGGCGGCGCTCAGTCCTGCCGCCCACGGAAGTGAGGCTGCAATCAGACCGATTATAATTGCGCGGGTCCATCGACCCTTTCCAGTGAGTTTGCTGATGTTCGGCCATTTGACCGGTCCGGTATCCTTACCGCTGAAACTTTTAATAGCCTCGTTTAATCTCTCTGTGATTTGTTTGAGGGTCGGTGGTGGTGGGGATGCGGCCGCAGCAACCCCGCCAAATCCTGCTGTCATTATCGGGAACTCCGGAAGCTGCCCACCGTTACGGATATGATCCAGAAGAGTTCGGCTTGCCTGTTCGAGAACCCCTTGCGGATCGGGAGGCAGGTCCCTTTTAGTATGTCCCGGCATGAAAGCTCCGGCTCCGGCTCCGGCGGCAGGACTTTTCGAGTGCTCCATTGCCTGTTTCGATGCATCGTCCTTTAACCAGTCATTCAATGTTCCATTCGGGTTATTGTCCTTGAATTCCTTCCAGCCGCCGTCGTCGGCATTTGCTTCGTGCGGGAGCAACAGGTCGATCAAAGTAAAGACAGCCGCTGCAATCAATCCGGTCAGGAGGAAAATCGCAACCTGTGGAATTCTCGGACGGGCAACCGCGAATCCGATCATCAGGGTGATTCCGGCGATCACCATAAGCGCTCCGAGTGCAAGTGCGCCGCCCCCCTTGACAACCATGCTCAGAATCAACCCTATGGAGAAGCCTATTACCAGGCCATGCGACACATCCAGGTCGAACAGGGACGGCTTTGTTTTATCCATCCTGAATCCATTGACACATTTCCGGATGCCGTTCGCCAGCACAAGCCCCGGGTATCCAGCGCCGAGGAAAAACCAGAGCACTCCGCCGGCAAGTGAGGCGTTGCTGCTGAGATTCATATTGCCGGCAACGAGCAGCATGATTCCGATACCGACTGTGAAAGACGCAAGCCCGACAGGAAACGATGTTTTCAGGACCTGTACCAGTCGTGCAGGCGCTGAAAACAATGCCTGGACCGCTCTGACAGGTCCCACGGTGAACAGCCCGGCCATGAACGACCAGAAGAAACCGAAAACAAAAAACCAGATGGTGAAAGCCGAGGTCGAGTTCCCGGAAACATTTATCCAGCCGCTGATTTTCGTATCGTAATTATAT
>CBDUUJ010000246.1:0-4987 GCA_965370205.1 uncultured bacterium | reverse complement strand
TTTCACTCCCGTAACAGTTTCACCCGGCGCGATTTCAATTTCCAGGCTGATCGGTTCAAGGGCTTCATGATTTGGAGGAAGACTCTCAGTAAGAAGCATAATTGAATAATTACCCGGTATCAAATTACTGAACCGGAATCCGCCTCCCGCGGTTGTATATCTGTTGAATGTGCCGCCAGGCCCAGTCAGCTCAACAGGATAATCAGCTAATGGTGAATGAATGCCATCCGATTCGAAGTATACCCATCCTTCTATCGATCCGGTTCGAATTACCGGGATTTCGATTTCAGATGTTGATCCTGCACTTATGCCGATAATGACCGGCAGATCGATGGTCGGTACCAGACCTACATCCAGTGTTGAATTATCTATCCCTAAATACTGGTCGCCCGGGTCAAGCGCCGGGAATGAAAATTCACCGTCCTGATTGGTTACGGTTTCGTATTCCCCTGAATAGACAACCACGTAAGGGATACCTTCAGATGTTCTTTCAGCATAGAAAATCCGACCCCTGACACCTCCCTTTACGGGAAACATCGGCAATGGCAGGCTTACCGGTAAAACATACTGGATCATCATTTCCGTATCATCGCCATAAGCCCATGAGTAGTATCTGACACGGAAGCTGATTTCCCTGTTATCCGATAACTCCCAGTTCGCCCGACCATACAAGTTGGTCCGGGCACCCTGGGAGCCGCCAATATATCGCTCCATATCCCACGACAATGAAAAATCCCGGTCGAATTCGAAACGTCCCCCGAAATCGAAATCGGTGACACGGTAGGTCTCCTGTCCGTTATACAGGGAATCCCAGCCTGATCCGACCCCCAGACGTATTGACGTATTCCTGTTTATCCTTGCGGAGCAGTTGATGCGAAACATCCGGTTGATCGAATAGTCATCCACCGTCATACCTTCACTTACCTGCTCCTGCCATGATGCGGTCGTCGATATTTGATCCCAGTTTCGGGAAAATGACAACACATTGACCCTTGTAAGGTCGGTCCAGTTGTTATCGAGCACATCGCCCGTGCGGTTAACCCTGTGAGACGCACGGAACCTTCCAAGATCGGACACATTCCACGTGCCGCTGAATGCCAGATTCCGGTGCATCCGTCCATCCATTTCCGGATCGTAATCGAGATTACTTTGAGACTCGTAATAATTCATCCAGAACCTTAGCTCATCCAACGGACTCCATGACAGGTTAACGCGTTTCATTTCAATATCTTCCCATCCGCCCTGATACATGGGTCCGGCCCTGAGCCATTCACATGTCGCCAGGAATTGATCGGTTCGATACCTGCCGTGCAGTCGCCACGCGTTATCCAGTCCCAGGTCAGTTGAATTCGAGTAGCATGTCTCGCCTTCCAGCTCCATCCCGTCCGCATTATCATAAGATAATACCAGACCCATCCTGGTCGAATCTCCGGATTCCCTGTATGAGCTTCCAAATACCGAATGACCGGTTTCACGTAAAGTAGTCAAGCGCATCGTTATGATGTCAGACGGGTTCAAAGCAATCTGGAAACCCGTTTTATCCCTTGCATTGCTGCTCCTTGTACGAACGTGAAAAAAGAGGGAGTCGGCACCAGCACCGATGAATTGCATCTCAATCCCTTTTCCGGATAAATAACGATCCATCAATGGCGCATAAAGATTGACCCTTCCATCTCCGGCACGAAAATAGTCCCCTCCGATATCGTGATATTCAACTGTAATCCTTTCATTCTGCGTAAAGGGAGCGGATTTATCGCCGTCTATGAGAATATTGCGAATGTCCGCAATGATTGTGCTGCCATCAGCCAGGCGGGTTTCGAGATCATTAAATGAAAGCGTGGTGGTCGGGCTGTTCTCCTGACTCAATGCACAGTTGATTTCAATCTCACCATCGAGAGAGGCATACAACGAAGATGGTGGGAGTTGCGAGGCGATTATTTCCGCTGAGGATGAAGCGCTTGTTGTCAGTATTTCCTGATTGGAATCCGTGGAACGTGCGGTTACGGTCACCCAATGTCTGGTTGACCTGTCAAGGATCTCGGGAATTTGACAGATTATTTCAATCTCTTCACTTTGATCCGGTTCAAGATAAATACTTCTTTCGGTCGGGTGAATCGTGCAGGCCCAGTCGGGTTGCGAATCAACTTCGATAGCTGACAGGAGGGCCACATTACCAATGTTGGACAGGGTGAAGCGATAAATTATCTCCTGACCCGATGCCGCATACAATTTTTCCGGTTGGTCCGGTTTTAAATCAAGAAGCGGGGTTTCAGGCACTATAACGGTTATGCCGGTGACGGCATAACTGGAGGTAATTCTCACAAAAGAAGCTTCCAGTGCAATTGGATACTCACCCGCGGATGCACTATCCGGCAGCATGATGGAAATAAATACGATTTCGGGCTGATCGGGTTCGAGATAAAGTGTGTCGGGAATTGTGGCGTACCCCCATCCCGACGGGATTACCGCGCTGATTTCACACATTAAGGTTTCTGCTAAATGACTGGTAATTTGTACGCTTAAGGTCGGAATCTCTCGCGGTTCCGCAGTTATTACAGGGGGTGACAACAGTTCAAGTTCAATATCATCCGAAGCCGCTGTCACCGGACGGGATATCGCCGGAAAGAAAAAACCGAAAACGGCCAGGTATATGAAGATAAATCCACGGATACCGGTCCGCGGGTTCCATTTTCGGCACCACGGCAATCCTCCTGTAGCCATGAGTTTCATTCTGAAGCCGGAACCTCCATGGGGTCCCCGGTATCGGTCTCTTCACCTGTGATCTCTATCCTGCCCTGGCAGGCGATCAAGGTGGGAACCCCGTAATCGGCCATTACACGCACAAGATATGTCCCTGTTTCAACTGGAAGCTGCCTGAGCTGGAAAATATAATCCCTTGCACTTTCCGGTAGAAGCGTCTGCCGGATATGCTCCTGTTCATAAACAACATCGCCCGATGTATTAATTATTTCAAGCCAGACCTCGGGACGCGTAAAAATATTCCCCAGGTTTTCAGCAACAGCGGTTACATCCAATCCACCCTCATTCTGCTCAAAGGATAGTGTGGTAAATGTAACATCCCTGACCTCTGTTCCCCGGATGGTTGCGTATATTTGAATCGCGTACCTGAAGACCGTGGTGATACCGACCTGCATAACAGCATCTTCGGAATTTTCCTCAACGACCAGATCCGGTGGAATATTCTCGATGAATATCACACCCCAATAGCTTCCCTCAAGCGTCTCGTCGGCAGGCATCGTAACCTGGTACCGCACATCGCGCCTTTCATCCGGATCGATAGTGATCGATTCGGGACCATAGTTCATCCAGCTTATGAAAGAACGAGGTTCGTTCCCCGGCACAGAATCGAAAACATACCCGTCAGTACTGTCAGGGACACGGACCCAGTCGCCGAGATAAATCCTGAGGTTAACAGGTTCATCTGAATTATTCAGGATTCCGATTAATCCGGTAAAGCTATGTCCCGGCGACACTTCAAACTCCACCTGATCGTAAGCGACTGAAAATCCCTGAGCCATGACAGGCTGCGCAACCAGTGCAATAAAAATCAAACTAAATAAAACTGTTCCTGCAACACCGGGGATTCCTTGATGGGGTTTGTATCGCATCATAAAATATCTCCCAATGAGAAATGCAACATAAGCATCCTGCATTTTTGCAATGATGCTAATACACGACAGGATTGAACCTGCGTGGTCGTGGCTTACACGTCATCTCTCAAATTAAACAGAATCAATCGTAAATTCCAGGTCAATCCGATATTCGCCGGGTGAATCGGTTAACCAGTCGAGAAGAACAATAATATCGATATATACAACACCCGAGCCGGTATCAGTGGACCAGTCAATTTCCTCTCTGTTTACAGATACAGGTTGCCAATCCTCAGTATCGGAAACTCTCCAGAGAATATTCTCAAGAGGCTTGATATATGCGGCATCATCGCCAGATCCCATGTCCGAATCCAGGGAGCCGACAGTCAAACGCCAGGGTTCGTCACTCTGCCAGTAAATCGGTACCCTGGGGATGATTACGTAACCGGCAATGAACTCGTCTTCACCCACCACCCCGAGGTTGATATTTCCGGATGTAACCTCAGGATCAGCCTTCACGGGAAAAGTGAATACAAGAACAGCCAGAAAAACTACCAGCGAGCACATGAAAATCCTGTGGTTCAATAAGCGGATCATGGCGCGCTCAGCTCCAGGACTATGTAACCGTAGTGATAGTCTCCGGGAATATCTTTTTCAAAGTCGAGTTGAACGGTGATACCGATTGGATAAGGTTCCCTGTTGGACGGTCCCCCTGAACAAACTATTTGAGGTTCAGTGTCCAATGGCATGTATCCGCCACCATCGTACTCCCAGAGAATATCGCTGACCGGCTTATCCCACGGTCCGTCCCAGGTGTCTTCCGCCCCTCTGATGGTCAGCACCCAGCCCACATTGGCGCTCACTATCGCATCCCATGACTGATGCTCCGTCCTGCCGTCAAGCAGTTCATTGATATCCGGCGAGAAATTAAACGACCCGGATTCAAGAGTAATCGTCCTAACCTCACCAATTGAAACCGTGAGTCCCGAAACATCCTCGGAATCAGCATGGACTGCCGGGACGGCAAATATGAAAAATAGGCACGCGGCTGCAATCCACGTGAGAATCCTGATATTTTTCAAATTGTCTATTTTCGTAAACATAATATATTTATATCACAAAGCTTAGTATCTTTTAATATCGACAGCCTGTCAGGATTCTTTTTATTCAGCAGGATTAAACATTATATATGCACAAACCCCCGAGTGTGTCGGGGATACAGGGATTTAAATCCGATATGATCTTTATAATATTAAACTGCGGCTGAGGGATAATAACGCCTTGCTTAATCCTGCAGACTACACAACCGAAGCAGTAAACTGGATCATGCAGTCAGCGGTAGATGCACCTTCCGGCCAGGGAATCGTAAGAAGGAC
>CBDUUJ010000245.1:0-5044 GCA_965370205.1 uncultured bacterium | reverse complement strand
GTGGCAGGAGGTTGTTATATATATCATTGAATGTCCGGAAGGCGTCATCCGAATACAGAACGAACCTGATTTCCTTAAGTGTCGTTTCTCCCGCAAGGTGATTTCTTGCTTCCTCGATGCTCAAGAGCGCGCAGGATTCCATGGAGAGTCCTCCGACTCCCGTGCCGATAGCCGGAAACGCGATGCTCCTGAGTTCCTTTTCCTTCGCTCTCAACAGGCTGTTTCTGATGGACATCCGAACGCTGTCAATATTTGCGGAAGCTCCCGGATGCATTCCGGCGGCATGGATTATCCATGTTATTCCGGTCGCTCCACCGCTGGTTATCGCAGCTTCCCCGAGACGTATTGATCCGATGCGGTTGCATTCCTGCTGGATAGTGCCGTCATCGGCTTTTCGGATCGCTCCCGCTACCCCGCTTCCGAGTATGAGATCGGTGTTTGCCGCATTGACGATAGCGTCGGTATCCTGCTGGATTATGTCGCCTTTGATGATGGTGATTTTATCCCTGAGATTGATAACGCATCACTTCTCTCATTTTATGAATCAACTTTCCTACGCTCCAAAAATGAATGTTACCAGACCGGAAATCCCCCAGCCCAGAAGTAACACCACAAACATACTGCAACCGATCCGACCCAGGCATGTATCGAGACATCCAAGACATCCCTGGCTCATCGCGTCGAGGCATCCGGTCGGATCGAGACAGCCGCCGCATCCGCATCCGGCGGCGAGACACCAGTCCAGCGGCGAGAATTCCTCGTCCCGGTCGCCGGGTTCGAGGTCATCCATGTTGATGTCGTCGTCTTTGTCGATCATTGATGATCTAACCACTCCCTGACGGTCGTGGCTCTGTTATGGCGATTCTGATACAGTGATTTTAATACGGTCGCTATTCCGTCACTTCGCGCATTGAGAGCCAGATTTTGTCGCCGGGACGGGCGATCTCCGGGGTTTTAAACGAAACCAGTTCGTCCGCGTGACCGTGGTCGATCTCCTGTTCGGCTTCGTTGCGCATGCCCTGGACTGTCATTGTGAAATCGGTCGTGGCGCCCTTAACCTGGATTTTGTCGCCGTTTTTGATCGTCTCGCTCAGCTTAACAACCGCGACCATCGGCTTGGCGTAGAAGTGGGTAATCTCTCCGGATTGTTCGGTATGTCCGCATCCGCACTCTTCGCACATGATATTTCCTCCTTGCGGATTTTTTCAGTATGTGTATTGAAAAGCAATTTTATCATTTTTCGTCAGCCGGTTTCCTCAATTGGGACGATGTTGCCTCTGGTTGGTTCGCTGATTTGCAGTTCCAGCTCGATTATTTCGTTCGCGTTCGGGTCATGGATGAACACGATGGGACGGGTTGGATCGGGATCGAAATTCACGCAGAACGACGCGAGGTTGTCGCCTGCGTGCCACTCGGCGAGTTCGATTATTGACTGGTGGCGTATTGATCCCAGCAGCGGATCGAAAACTGTAAGCTCTCCGGTGAGAGGATTGAGACAGACTGTGTATGGACGCGCGGTATCGGCATTTTCTCCGACCGGAATAACTGTCGCGACACTGAAGATATTTGGAACTTCGGAACTCCAGATTACAGAGGGCTGCCCGGTTATGTTCTTAATATTGCCCGTTTCGAACTGTATTGCAGATATCAGCGTAGATTCGTCATCATCGTTGTGGTGTTCAGCAAATACGATCATCGTGCCGGCATACTGAACTGCCGGGATGTAGCCCGTAACCTTTACCGGCATAACAATATCGTCCTGACCGTCATCCTTCAGGATTCCCTCAATCGGAATTGCGATTGTATATGAATTGTTGCTAACGTATATATAATAACTATTATCAAAAGGTGAGACACCGGAGAAGAAAAAGTTGGGAGGTATTCCCTCGAAAAGTGTAAAGCCGGTGAATTCAGCGCCGTACGTGTCTCTAATCGCTTTTTCGAGCGGCATTACCCACAGATTATCCAGGTTGACACACGCATAGTTTTTTGTGATTTTCATCACTCCGTCAGGCATCGGTATGTGCTGATCCCTGTAGTCCTGAAAAACAAGGCAGTTGGCTCTATTCCGTTCCAGGGGGGCGTAGACATGATTCATTGCAAGTTCGTAAAATCCCTGACTGAAATCACTATTGGTGGATATTTTATGAGGCGATGTGGCATTGAAGCGGTAAAACCAGATATCGTTTATTATTTCAAGCCCGATTGCTTCATTTTCACCCATCGAGATCGAACGGGTGGTGCTTTCGCCGCCTCCGATGACAAATGCAAACCCGGCAACATTAAAGAACCGGCGACTTTGTGCGCTGATTGGAACAGGTACCGGCAGCCATGCATTGCCGGAAGGCGTACGACTTACTGAGACTGTATTGATATCGTCATTTGATAATGTCCATTTATAGAGCTGGGTAGTACGAGACTCCGTATCATCCTCTTCAGACGTGATGATTTCGGCTGCGAACAGGCCAATTTCAGTTTCATTCCATTTCCATGCTGTCTGGCCGCGGAAATCAATCGCGGCGGGCCAGGTGATGTTGTCGGGTGGAGTATAGCGTGCGATCTCATTGACGGTGACTGCCTGATAGGGAACATCGAGCGGTTGAGGGGTAGTGTTAAGCTCGATTACAGTCCAGGGTGGTTTGTCCTGTGTATCGGATTGCGGAGCAGGGCATCCGACGATCAAAATGCATAGCAATACTGACAGCATGTAGGAAAATCGACGCATGAGGAAAGTATAGCGCAAATCGGGAGTTTTTCCGTTGACTTTATCCGGGTTGATAAGTACCTTTCTTTTTGCGGATTGGGTTTATTTAATCGTATTTGAATTCATAAATTAACCACGTACAGAAATGTGCGTGATATAAAACAGCACTGATATGTGGATGCTGCAAGCAATTTAGGAAAAGGAAACCATCATGGGAAACGACATCAAAAAAATACTTGTGACCGGATCGGTCGGACAGATCGGATCGGAGCTGACACTGGCTCTCAGGAAAAAATTCGGCGCGGACAACGTGGTCGCAGCCGGAAATCGGTCGAAACCAAGCGATGAACTGAAAAATTCGGGTCCGTTCGAGTGGGTGAACGTCGTCGATATCATGCAGATCGTGGACGTGGTGAGACGATACAACATCGACACCATAATCAATATGTCCGCGCTGCTGTCGGCTGTCGGCGAGAGAAATCCGCAGCTCTGCTGGAATGTGAATATCAACGGCCTGATCAATACTCTTGAAGTGGCGAGGATTTTTGAGTTGAACCAGGTTCTATGCCCGAGTTCGATCGCTGTCTGGGGCGATTACGCGCCGCTCGAAAATACTCCGCAGGAAACCGTTCTGAAACCGACCACGATGTACGGCGTCACGAAGGTCGCGGGGGAGCTTCTCTGCGATTATTACGTGCAGCGCTACGGGGTCGATGCGCGCGGACTCCGCTATCCCGGAATTATCTCCGCTGAGACACTTCCCGGCGGCGGCACGACCGATTACGCGGTCTGGGTGTATTACAAAGCCATCGAGGAAGGAAAATATGAGTATTTTGTTCGTGAGGACACCGCGCTTCCCATGATGTACATGCCCGACTGCATCAAGGCGACGATTGATCTGATGGAAGCGGATTTCAGCGTGCTGAAGCATCACGGCGATTTCAACCTCGGCTCGATGAGTTTCACCGCGAAGAAACTTTCGGAGAATATCAAGAAATTTATCCCTGAATTCGAGGCGACCTATGTGCCTGATGAGCGCCAGAAGATAGCGGACTCGTGGCCGTCATCGGTCGATGACACCGCCGCGCGCGAGGAATGGGGATGGAGTCCGGATTACGATCTTGATGCGATGACAAAAGACATGCTTGAAAAACTCCGGGTACGTCACGCCGACGGCAAGTTGTACGGCTGATTTCGATAATCTGGCAGGAGAGGCGCGATGGATCTGTGGAGCCATCCTGAAATGGGGTGGCTTATTTTTATCCGTCTCTAAGTTACCGAAAAAAAATCCTTGTATGAAGTGTACCGTAGCACAGCACGGCAGTGCGTTCCTGCTGATAATATCGGAGATTGAGAACGCACTGCCGTGCTGTGCTACGGGTTATCATTTCCGTTTTGAACTTCCAATTCTGCCCATAATAAACCCGGAAGAACCATTTTTTTTCAGCGTTTTTGCTATAATTCTCTTTCCCTGCCGGTAAAAATTCAAGGGAGGAATCCAAAATGGCGGAAGAAGATAAGGACTTCACTGTCGATGCACACAAGAAATTCGCGATTGAGTTTTTCAATCATGCATGGGGGGCTTCACGACAAAAAGGATCGAACGAAGGACGAGGACGATGAGATGCTGAACGCCGCGCATGCGTCCGCGTATCACTGGCTGCAGTTGAAGGGACATATCGATGATGAGAAATGGCTCAGTTCGACGCCGCAGTCCCACAATCAACTGGCGAATGTGTATGTCGCGATGAAGCGCAGCGAACCGGCTCTTTATCATGCGAACCGATGCATGGAACTCTGCATTGAGCGGAAGATTGGAGGCTGGCTTATTGCGTTTGCGTATCAAACCCTTGCGCTGGCACATCATGTCGCGGGAGATGTCGATGAACGGGATAAAAATTTCAGGCTGGCCGAGGAAGCGGGAAATGCGATCGAAGGGGAAGAGGACAGGAAATTCTTCTTTGAGACATTGAAGGGAACACCGGGTTATTCTGAATAAACTGGATAAAAACCCGGTTCAGGTTGCCCATACCCCCACTAAAAAACGGCAATAATTGCAAAAATAAATATTTTTCATTCCGACATTTAATATTAGACAAACGAATAATAATATTTTGGTAACCGCTATAACATATTTAGTGTTGATGCCGGTTACAAGATGGTGTATCGGATCATCACGATTATATTGGGGTTGACTTGACTAGGGATTTTGCTTTGTGATATATTTCACGAGCGCAGTTTGGGTTTATTTGACATGTGCTGCGTATTAATCCTGCAGCACGATTTTTCTCAGGAGTTCACAATGGCTGAAAATGAAGAAACAGGTTCCCCCGGCAACGG
>CBDUUJ010000244.1:0-5048 GCA_965370205.1 uncultured bacterium | reverse complement strand
GCTTCGATCATCTCGACAACATTATCGGGAATCGGGATATAATCCAGATTCGTTGCGGATTCCTGCCCCGATTTGTAGCACCATTCGAAAAATTCAAGCATCGCGCGCGCTTTATCCGGATCTTCCTGTTCTTTGTAAATGAGAATAAAAGAAGCGCCGACGATCGGCCATGTGTCGTCACCGGGCTGATCGACCAGAACGAGATAGTATCCGGGAGCGTTTTCCCAGTCGGCATGTGATGCTGCCGCCATGAACGCATCGGCTGTGGGAGCTACATAGTTTCCCGCCTGATTTTCGAGAAGAGTGTATGCCATATCGTTCTGGAGCGCGTATGCGTACTCGACATATCCGATAGAGCCGTCAATCTCGGAAACCATGTTGGCGATACCCTCATTACCGCGACCCCCGACTCCAACAGGCCATTCAAGTGATTTCCCGATACCGACCTCATCAGCCCATTTTTGTGAGACGGCTGACAGGTAGTTCGAGAAAATCCATGTCGTGCCCGACCCATCCGCTCTGTGAACCACCGTGATCGGCTGGTCCGGCAGGTTAATATCGGGATTGATCGAAGCGATTGCCTCATCGTTCCAGCGTGTGATGTCGCCAAGATAAATATCCGCGAAAACGTCACGTGATAATTTAAGCTCGCCCGCGTCAATTCCTGAGACATTGATAACCGGCACAATGCCGCCGATGATCATCGGGAACTGGATAAGGCCGTGCTCTTCCAGTTCCTCAAGTTTGAGGGGCGCGTCGGAAGCCCCGAAGTCGACTGTCTTCTCCCTGATGGATGAGATTCCCGCTCCGGAGCCTACCGACTGGTAATTTATTTTCATCCCGGTCATTTCCTCGAATTGATACGCCCATGCGGAATAAATCGGATATGGAAACGATGCCCCCGCGCCGTTAAGCGAGATGCCGGATAAATCAGTATCTGAGCTATTGTCCGTCGATGAATTCCGTTCACCGCAACCGGTCAGCGCAACTGCAAGAATGAGCAAGATAAATATGCCGCCCATTTTCATTTTCATGTCTGTGGTTTCCCCCATGATTTGAGTTGAATTTGCACATCGGATTCAGAGCGCATTGTGATGTTTCGGAATCCATGTAAAACCTTACGGTCGTCAGCGGAAATGTAACATAAATCGCCTGTATATCAACCCTGAAAATGCTTCTATTATTTTCTTTTTTCGGAGTCGATAATCCGTGTTTTGTCACACAATTGTAACAGTGGAATGTTATTATTCGGGTCCTGAGCAAGAGAGTGCGCATGCAGACATCCGAGGGCAAAACCCGCAGAAATATTCCCGATCTCGTCTTCAAAATCCTGACCGCGGTCTGCGCCGTGGGCATTATCCTGGTCATGGTTGCCATAGGATTTCAGTTGTTCAGGGATTCAACACTGTCCATAACCGAGCTTGGGTGGCGGTTCCTGGTCGACAGAAGCTGGAACCCGGTGACCGGTAAATTCGGCGCGGCGAGCAGTATCTATGGCACTCTTGTATCGACAATAATCGCGATGCTCCTTGCCGCTCCGATGGGGTTGATTATCGCCCTGTTCCTGGTCGAGCTTTCGCATCCGCTGCTTGCGAAAATTGTCGGCGGCGCGATCGAGCTTCTCGCAGCAATTCCCAGCATCATCTATGGCATGTGGGGACTCTTCGTGCTTGTCCCGATAATGCAGCGATCGGTCATGCCGTGGCTGCAGAATGTTTTCGGCGATATCCCCCTGATCGGCGTGCTGTTTTCGGGTCCGCCGATGGGTATCGGCATGCTGACCGCCGGGATAATTCTCGCCCTCATGATTCTCCCGTTCATCACCGCAGTAACGAGGGATGTTCTCAATATGGTTCCGCCTGTTCTTAAAGAGGCCGGGCATGGCTGCGGCGGGACCATGTGGGAGGTCACGAAACAGGTCAGCATTCCCTACGGAATCCGGGGGATTGTCGGGGCGATGTTCATCGGGCTTGGACGGGCTATCGGGGAGACCATGGCTGTCACTTTCATCATCGGAAACAGCCACAAGATTTCAGCGTCGCTGTTTTCAGGCGGAAACTCGATAGCATCATCAATCGCACTTGAATTCGGAGAGGCGATCTGCGATCCGATGTTCAAGAGCGTATTGATCGAGCTTGGGCTGATTCTTTTCCTGATCACATTTATATTCCAGGTGATCGCGCAGCTCTGGATCGGTAAGTTGAAGAAACACGAACGGAATTAAGAATAATGCCGGATGGGAAGGAACTTTTGAAAAAAGCGCAAATAATAAAAAAGAAATAAACTGCAGAAATGAGTGGCACCTTCAAACATCATCCTGATGTTTGTGGGTGCGGGATGAATCATGCTGAATATGGCATCAATACAGAGATTTGAAGCAGCTACACCCACAAGCATCATTCTCGGCTGACGCCTCGAATGCTGCTTGAGGGTGCCACCCGGAAACGGGTTATCCGGCAATAAATGCCCTTTTTTAACAGTCACTGGAAAGCCGGCGCACTGGTTATGAAAGAGAAATCACTCACATCGCGAAGGTCGCTCGATATTTTCATCAGGGGAATATCCATGATCGCATCGCTTGTGGGTATCTTTTTCCTTGTGTGGATTCTGTGGGATGTCGCCGCGAAGGGTCTTGAGGCGATGGACCTGAATTTCTTCACGAAGCGAACGGGACCGTTCATAATCGAGGAGACCGGCATGGCGAACTGCATTGTCGGAACCCTCTATATCACGCTGCTCGCGACATTGATCGGGGTGCCTATTGGTCTGATGGCCGGAGTTTATCTCTCTGAATTCGGACGGAATCATCCCGTCTCAACAACGGTGCGATTTTTCTCGAACATCCTGATGGGAACGCCGTCGATATTGATCGGGGTTTTCATCTATGCGGTTCTGGTTCTGCCGATGGGCGGTTTCTCGGGTTATGCGGGAGGGATAGCGCTTGCGATAATCATGCTTCCGGTTGTCGCGCGCACTACCGAAGATATGCTCGCTCTCGTTCCGAACGAACTTCGAGAATCGGCGCTCGCTCTCGGCTCGCCGCAATGGAAAATGATCGTGCAGATCGTTTTCCGCGCCGCAAGCGCAGGATTGATCACCGGCATCCTTCTGGCAATTGCGCGTGTGAGCGGCGAAACCGCTCCGCTGCTTTTCACCGCTTTTAATAATTCCCATTTCACATGGATGGCGGATTCCGGTCCTATGAAATATATCTACGACCTGAAAGAACCGACCGCCAACCTGACCGTGACTATTTTCAATTACGCGATGTCGCCGTACGATGAATGGAAGGGACAGGCCTGGGCCGGATCGCTGCTTATTACGGGAGCTATACTGTTCATCTCGGTAATCGCAAGAATTTTATTCGCCGGAGGTAAAAGCAGAAGTGCCTGACAACACTGCATCGGAAACGATCCTGAGACATAGAATCGAAGCAAGCGCAAAGACCGATTCAGACCATGAAGATTTCGACAGTCTTCCAAGCAAGGTGACTGTCCGAAATCTCAATTTTTTCTACGGAAAACACCAGGCTCTGTATAATAACGACATCGATATCAAAAAGAACCGCGTCACCGCGATAATCGGACCGTCGGGATGCGGCAAGTCGACACATATCAGGGTCTACAACCGTATTTACGAGCTTTACCGCGACCAGCGCGCCGATGGAGAGGTTATCCTCGATGGTGAAAATATCCTTTCGCCGGGACAGAATCTCATCAAGCTCCGAAAAAAAGTCGGGATGATTTTCCAGAAACCAACGCCGTTCCCGATGTCGATATTCGACAACGTGGCATGGGGATTGAAGCTTCATTATAAAATCGGAAAATCCGAACTTGCCGACAGGATCGAGGACGCTCTTATTGGAGCGGCATTATGGGATGAGGTAAAGGACAATCTCAGCAAATCGGGCATCGCGCTCTCAGGCGGTCAGCAGCAGAGGCTATGCATCGCGAGAGCCATCGCGACTGAGCCGGAAGTTATCCTGATGGATGAGCCTGCGTCCGCGCTCGACCCGGTGGCGACATCGAAAATCGAGGACCTGATCGAAGATCTCAAGAAAAAATTCACAATCGTTCTGGTAACGCATAACATGCAGCAGGCCGCGCGTGTATCCGATTACACCGCGTTTTTCTATGAGGGATATATTATCGAATTCGACCGCACAAAGCAGTTGTTCACAAAACCAGCGAAAAAACAGACCGAGGATTACATCACAGGAAAATTCGGTTAGAGGTGGAAGATCATCATGCGAGCACATCTTGATAGAGATCTTGAAAAGCTGAGAGTAGAAATTCTCGCGATGGGCGCGATGGTCGAGGACGCTACGATGAAAGCCATCAATGCCCTCGTGAACCGCGACATCGAGCTTGCTGAACAGGTGATGAAGAGCGATCGCCAGATAGATATGAAGGAGCTGGATGTGGAGGAGGAGTGCCTGAAAATCCTCGCGCTGCACCAGCCGGTAGCCGGCGACCTTCGATACATAATCGCGATCCTGAAGGTTAATAATGATCTCGAACGCATGGGCGACCTCGCGATGCACATCGCTGACAGGGCGATCGCTCTCGCGAAGCAGGAGCCGATCGGGACGCCGAAACGGTTTGGCGAGATGGTCGAGCTGGTCAGAAAAATGGTAAAGGACAGCCTGGATGCGCTGGTGAGAAGCGATTCAGAACTCGCGTTGAAAATAATCGAGACGGATGACCTTGTCGATGAGATTCACTGGGAGATATACAGGAAGCTCCGGGAGAGAATGCGGACCGAGGAGGGAATCATCGACCGTGCCTTCTACACAATTTCCGCGTGCCGTCACCTGGAACGGATAGGTGATCTCGCGACAAACATCTCAGAGGACGTGTATTTCATGGTCGAGGGCGAAATAATTCGCCACCTCGACGAATCGAACATCGGCCACGGCGATAATTAATTAGTTGGGTAAAATTGGGGCTGTAGAAAAAAGCACAATATTTCTCGATTTATAGTCATTAATAAATATGCCGCCCACAAACTTGATGCTGTCTCGACCAGTTTTTTAATAGTCTGCGGGT
>CBDUUJ010000243.1:0-5068 GCA_965370205.1 uncultured bacterium | reverse complement strand
ATAGATATGCGGGCAGGATTCCCGCAGGACAGCCGACGGGACGTCCGCGCTACAAAAATTCCGGATTATGAGACACCCTCTAAAGGGTGGGGTACCGGAGTTTTTTTTACATACTTTCAATAGTCCCAGCCTGCCTGCAGAATTGGAAAATAATTAACGGGATTGGTCTTAGAGGTGTTGATAAAAAAATCCGGATTATGTATCTCCAATCTCCGCATCGCTCCGTTTGGAGACGCCACAGGACATGGTCTTCGCTAGGGAATTAAAGTCCGTTTTGTGCATTAGAGAAAATAATGACGAGAACGTCATCAGGCCGGGAGATCGGAGATCGTCCCTCCAAAAAAAACCGACCCCCTTTTGCAAGGGGGCCGGGGATTGTTCGATCCAAGTTTTCAGGTATGTAGGGTTGGTCAGAACCTGACCAGGAACTCACCCCGCAACTTGGCAAGCGTGAGTGCATCAATACCACTATGGATGTACTCAAGGGCAATATCACTCGCGTCAGAAAGCGGGTATCGGATATTGAGTCGGATTACAACAGGTAGATCCTCCTCATCCTGGTTGGTCCCATCATAGAATGTAAGCATGGTGTTGACAACATCCCACCACGTATGCTCGATCTGCATTCCAGCACCAACGAAGTTGCTGGGGAACGGATTCAGACCACAGTCTTTGGCATAATTGATATTGCCACCGATACCGGTGAACAAACTATCATACTCCTCGAAGGGGTTATTATCGATCGAGGAGAAGCCGGGGACGAGTCCGATGTCGGCATAGGCCGCGCTGACGCGGGTATTGCCGTCGTTGAACAGATCGATCCACGCAATAAGGCTGCTCTCATAGTCGTCTCCGTAAGAAGCGGAGACATCGAATCCCAGCTGGTCCTGCTGAAGCTGGAAATACTCGACGCGCAGCCTGTTCAGGTAGACTTCGCTCAGGAGTTCGGTATCGAGATCGACACCAAGACCCTGCTCGTTACCAACGCCGGTACCAAGATAGTTGAAACCGACTTCCGCGAAATGATCGCGAGGTGTAACGGTTGAGCGACTGTCACCGAACTCATAGCTTACGCGTCCGGCGCCGAGACCTTCCTGCTCACCGAAACGTGCGTTTCGGGCAAGGAAAGCGCCCAGCTCAAGTCTGTCGCCACCAAGATCAATCAGGATACCATTCCTTCCGGAATAGTTGTTATCGAACGCCAGTCCGAACTCGCCGAAGCGAGCCTTCTGACGACCGACAGTCAGGTTGAAGCGGTTGAAAAGATCGGAGGGACTCCATCCCATGAGCTTCATCATATCCGCTTTCGCCCAGGCCTGGCTGATCTTCAACGTCATGTCACTTGACGCAGAGTCAAGATAACTTGAACGATGACAAAGGTGAACAAATACATCGAGGTAATCCGAGGGATTCGCGTTGAAGAAGAAGTCCAGCTTCTCCTCAACTTCGAACATCTCACCGGGATTGCTGCCGGGAGTACCGGCAATAATACCGTGATACTGACCTGCACCGGCAGGATTATTGAATCCGCCGTACATCTCATAATCGTTGGTGATGATGTCCTCGATCCGAGTCCGGAGCGCTCCTGTCATCTTAATACCACTGAGATTCTCCTCAAGGTTGGCGATACGACTCTCAGCGGAGTCCATTCGTCCCTCAAGGCCGTCCAGCCTGATCCCGATCTCATCGAGCTCAGCCTGGAATTCGGCTTTCAGGTCTTCCATCATATCGATGCAGGCCTGAATGTCATCCTGTGTGGCATAATCGTCAGGGAAGATATCAAGATTCTCAAGCTCCTGAACCAGTCGATCCCAGATACGGGCAACGACCATTGCCATTTCGTATCGGGTAAAAGAGCGATTCCCACGGAAGGTCCCGTCCGGGTAACCCTCGACGAATCCTTCTGCCTGCAGCTTATCGATCGCATCGTATGCCCAATGGTCTGTTGGAACATCCGTGAACGGACCGGCAGTTGCAGGAAGGGCTATGGCCAGCAGTGCGATTGAGCACGCCAGCATAATAATAAATCTGTGCATTACTTCCTCCTTGGTTTTCGGAGAATGCATTCAGATCGAATTTGATCTTCAACAACTGCATCTTTTCACGGCCCGGAATCTCAAGGAAGAAGTGTCCTAGTTTCCTTCTTCTAATCAGCTCCGGTTCCGCGAGCTTCCGCATCTGTATCGGATCGCATCGATCCTTACTAAATCTATGACACCGCTGCCGTAGGGGTAACCAAGGGGGCACCTCCTTTCTGACCCCCGGCGCGGATAGTCAACTACAATGTACAGTCCCCAGCCCAAACAACATGGCACCCAACAATGCATAATGCATCCAGGGAACCAGGAAACAGTAATAATATCAGTCTAATTAACCCGGTTTTACACACGATCCTGATTATTCTTGAAAATAGAAAAAATCCGGATCAATGCTACCACCGGGATTACGCTGCGAATCGTATCACAGAAAATAATCAAAATCAACATCCCATCGGCTGATAAAAACCGATTAAATCCCTTTAGAACCATTAATCAATGAGTTCATCCGAATTAATTGTAAATATATGATGGACATCGATTGTTTCAGCAGGTACGAATCGGGGAAGGACACCGTTACCTTCAATGCCAGGCAGCGGGGATCTGCAGGATCCATACATGCGAAAATGCGGATAGGAAAACACGTGGCAATATTAGCGCGGGAAGATGTTGATAGTGAGCTGAAAATGCTGTATTCTTTCATGCGGGTTCCATTTACCCTCTTTTTTATGAACCAACATCAACGGGAAAGTATCGTATTTATACTTTTCAGGTTTAGTGACAGAACAGGCTGTTTGACACGGTTTCTTGTGATATGCTATACATCATGTCCTGACCTCCCATCTGATGGGGGGGTTGAACATGTGTGGAACCGGCTGGTTCTTATGATCGATTTAGTAATGCGTCATCACATGAAAGCTTACCGAAACTACACCGATACATTTAGGTGTGACGTTTCCAGATCATATAAATTTGTGGATAATCGTTTATCATACAGGAAATTTCCATTACACCCCTCGCGAATGTTGTCGCGCGGTTTGGTGTGTGCTCCGGCAGGCGGGCTCTTCAAGCCCGGACCCGTCCGGAGGAGGTGAGTTTCTATGTCAGGACCGGGCTTGAAACGCCTGGGCGATTTGCTTGTTGAAGATGGAATTCTTTCACCGGCCAAGCTGGAAGAAGCCCTCAAGAAGCAACGTTCATCAGGAAAAAGAATCGGTGACGTCCTCCAGGACATGGAGTTGGTCATCGAAACTCAGATACTTGAAGCGCTCTCCAAACAGCTTGGAGTGCCGATGATGGACCTTGGGGATAACGCACCCGACCCTGAAGTCGCATCCCTGGTCGATCCGGAGCTGATCAAGCGGCACAAAGCGATACCGATCAGGCTGGATGGCAACGAACTGATCGTTGCGATGGTTGATCCGCTGAACCTTATGGCCATCGACGACATCAGGCTCGCGACAGGATACGATGTCAGACCGTACATCACATCCGAGAAAGCTCTTGAGATGCGGTTCCAGGAATTATACGGTGTCTCGCATGAAGCGCAGCAGCATCTCGATGAGTGGCGCAGAGAGATGATGAAGGACGGCAACACCATCAAGGATATGTTGAAGCAGACCGCAACACTCTCGGAACTGGAAGATGCGCCTATCGTCCGGTTTGTCGAGGCCATCCTTGAGGGCGCTGTCGAGCAGAACGCATCGGACGTCCACCTTGAACCGAAAGAAGACAAACTGCATGTGCGGTACCGTGTGGACGGCATGCTGTACAGGGTGATGACGGTCCCGAAAGCCGCGCAGGCCGCGGTTATCGCCCGTCTGAAAATCCTGGCAGGCCTCGACACCTCCGAGCGCAGGCGACCTATGGATGGTCGTATCGATCTGAAGGTCAGGGACGCCTCATTCGATATTCGTTTCTCCACACTGCCGACTATGTACGGCGAGAAAATCGTCATGCGCCTCCTTAACAAGGAAATGGCGCATGCCACTCTGGAACAGCTTGGATTCGAGAAAGCACACCTCGAAACCTGGAAATCCATCATCACCCAGCCGCACGGTATCATCTATCTCACCGGTCCTACCGGTTCGGGAAAATCCACTACTCTGATAGCTTCACTTTCCTCGATTGCAAACGATAAGGTCAACGTGGTCACGATCGAGGATCCGATAGAGTACCAGCTTGCCACGATCAACCAGGTTCAGGTTAACCGCAAGGTGGACTTCTCATTTGCGGAAGCACTGAGAACCATCCTGCGTCAGGACCCGGACATCATAATGGTCGGTGAGACCCGTGACCGTGAAACCGCCGACCTCGCAATCAACGCGGCGCTGACCGGTCACCTTGTCTTCTCCACCCTCCATACAAATGACGCCGCCGGTGGTCTTATCCGACTCCACAACATGGGTGTCGACAGGTTCCTGATCGTAGCATCAGTCAACGCGATGGTCGCTCAGCGGCTTATCAGGACGCTGTGCAAGAACTGCAGGACGCTTTATGATCCCCCCGAACATGAGCGGGTTTTGATCGCCAATTATCTTGGTGCAGACAAGGACCCGACCAAGATGAAGCTTTATAAAGCTCGAGGATGCGAGTTGTGCCATAACCACGGTTACTCCGGACGAACTGCTATCACCGAGATTCTCCAGATGAGCCGTGAGATTCGTAACATGATCATGGCAAACGCCAGCGTGCAGGACATCAAGCGTGCCGCCCGTAAGGAGGGCATGAACACCCTGTTTGAGGCAGGCATAATAAAGGTCTTCAAAGGTTTGACAGGCCTTGAAGAATTGTTCAGGGTTGCACGACCGGAGGAGGACGAGGACTCGTCACTCTCCATGAAAGAAACCGTTGGGCTTCTGGACGAGCTCCCGGAGGATTTGTACGTAGCGTAGGAAATAAAAATAATAACTTGAAAAAATCAATCCCGTGCGAAAGTACGGGATTTTTTTATGCCGGTAAGGAATGGGATTGATGAAAAAAGGCGCAATATTTCTCGATTTTTATTTATTTAAAAATATGCCGCCCACAAA
>CBDUUJ010000242.1:0-5082 GCA_965370205.1 uncultured bacterium | reverse complement strand
CATAAAATAACTGTTCATTAAATTACCAGTTATTCAAAACAAAAAAATCCGGGTGCCACCCTCAAGCGAGTCTTCGAGCTTGTGGGGGTCTCAACTTATGGTGACTCCTCCACAATCCCCCGACACAATTCCAACGCCTCTTCCCTCGTCCCAATTTCCCCCATCACCTGCGCCTCCTGGACCCGTCGCAGCAAATGCCCCACCAGCCGACCCGGCTCAATTCCAAGCTCATGTATCAACGTGGCTCCATCGATAAGCTGCGGCGGTCGCACAACCAGATCAGCCTTGTTGTACAGGCAGTCAAGCAGATATGCCATGGTTCTCAGGTGACGCTGATTGATTTCATCCGTGATCCTGACTCCCTGTGCGGAGAATCTGTCTGCCACCGACATGAGAATTATCGCCAGTGACACCTCCTCGAAATCTCTGAAAAATTTATACGCCACTTTCGGTCGCTGTATCTCATCGCTGCCCAGAAGAACCGGTCGCAGATGACCTTTAATTATCGTGCAGACGAAATCCCTTTCATACATGGGAAACCTGAGACGTGTCAAATGCTCCCTGACCAGGTCGGAGCCTCGCCCCTCATGACCGATGAACGTCACCCTCCCGTCATCATGCACAATCCGGCAGTGAGGCTTGGCGATATCATGAAGCAGTGTCGCGAGCTTGATCAGCGACCGTCTTGAATGTCCGGACGGATAAACGAAATCGATATACTCCCCGATACGATCGGTATACGGCTGGAATATTTCCTCATCAAGAGCAAGAACCCTCTCGATCTGCCTGAGAGCTTCAATAGTATGCTCCCAGACATCGAGATGATGATAATCGTTCTGCTCCATTCCTTTCTGCATCGCCAGTTCGGGAAACAGCGGATGCAGAAGCCCGATGGAATCCATCAGCTCAACCCGATCCACAACACCATCCGGCGACAGCATCAGCAGCATCTCATGCTGGATACGCTCACCCGCGACCTTGCGAAGTCCAAGTGCTCTTTCACTGACAGCCTGAAGGGTTTCATCGTCGATCCTGAAATCAAGCTGCGTCGAAAATCTGAACGCTCGCAGCATCCGAAGCGGATCGTCATCGAAAACATCGGGGGACGTCATCCGGATCAATTTCGATTCGAGGTCGTTTATTCCTCCTGTCGGATCGATCAGCCGACCACTCTCATCGCCAACAAGCCCGATTGCAATCGCATTGATCGTGAAATCCCGACGCCTGAGATCGGCTTCCCGCGTCCCGCCGACCGGATCGGTAAAATCAACCTGGGGAGCATCCCGCGCGACCACACGATGGATGGTCTGCTCATGTGCGTATTCAACCAGCCTTCTTCGCCTGGCCCTGGCGAACGCCGCCGCGAGATCCCCGGCAGTACCCGGTTTTGACGTGGCGATATCGAGATCGCCGATAGGTCTGTCCAGCAGCAGATCGCGAACAGCTCCGCCAACAACGGCCGGACACGCGGAAATCGCACCGGGCAGTTTTGAAATCGCAGCGCATTCCGGTTCCCAGATCTCATCCGCCATCAATTTTCCGTATGGATCGCCAACATTCATAATGAATCCTTAAAACAGATCATTTCCTGAAACCAATTCTAACACACTGTAATATAGACATCCTATACCGGAGGGGTGACGTCCCGTCGCCCGGAGTGAGGACGTCCCGTCCTCACCCACGCATTTCAATGCTAAAACAGGTTATACTTCCAATAACATGAACGAAAGCGTCGACAAATCCGGCGATGCCGCCCGACTCCAGCCGCCCGATCATGCGCAACCGTCTGACGATTCAGACGATGCCTTAAAAGCGCCCATGACAGTGGCAAAGCTCGCAATCATCGCGATCGGCGTCATGGCTGTCGGCAAGCTCGGTGTCGGTCTCCTCATAAATTCCGTCGCGCTTCTCTCAGAGGGACTCCATACGCTGATCGATCTCTTCGCCGCGTTCATAAGCTATGCCACCGTGAAAGCGGCGGCGGCTCCCGCGGATTATGAACACCGCTACGGCCACGGAAAAATCGAGAACATCGCGGGTATCGCGCAGGCGGCGTTCATTTTCGTCCCGACGATCATAATCATTTACAGGGCGATTCTGGGTCTGATGAATCTTGAGACCGTGCTCGCTCAGGGCGGAATCGGTCTCGGCACCGGAATGATGGGACTCACCATCCTGGTCAATATCTTTCTCGCGATCAGGCTTCTTGCAGTCGCGAAAAAATATAAAAGCGAGGCCATCCGCGCGGCGGCATATCATCAATTAAACGATCTCTGGACATCAATCGGCGTATTCATCGCGCTCGGACTGATCTGGATTAACCCGAATCTGAAAATCCTCGATCCTCTCATTGCGCTTGGCGTGACCGGGATATCAATGTGGATGGCATGGACCCTGTTCCGTGCCGGCCTCGCAAGCCTCCTGGACAGATCGGCGGGTCCGGAAACCGATGAGGCGGTAATTAATGTAATTAACAGAAAAAAACCGATCGTTCGCGGTTACCATAATTTAAGAACGCGACGAGCCGGATCGACAATCCATATTGATTTACACGTAGAATTATGCGGGGAACTCTCATTCAGAAAGGCGCACGATGTCATCGAGGAAATTGAAAGGGAGATCGCAAGCGAGCTTGACAGGTCTGATGTAATAATCCACGCCGATCCATGCACCGAGGACTGCGATCACTGCGAAATCCACGATGAAATAATTTAGGAATCCGACGAGTCACTTTTTCCGTCGTCGCTTTTCATTTCATCGCATTCGCCCGGACCGACACCGCATGACGCCTGCGCGGGTTTGACCTCATCCGAATCTAAAATTTCACCAGCCTGCATCTTTCGATAATTCTCCACCGCAGCCTGAAGCGCGTCCTGTGCGAGAAGCGAACAATGCACTTTCAACGGAGGGAGATCGAGTTCCTTCGCGATATCCATTTTCCTTATCCCAAGAGCTTCATCGAGCGTCTTACCCTTGACCCATTCGGTGAGCAGTGAACTTGACGCCACCGCGCTCGCGCATCCGAATGTCTTGAACCTGACATCGAGAATAACCTCGGTCTCGGGATCGACCTTGAGTTCGAGCTTGAGCGTGTCGCCGCATGATGGCGATCCCACCATCCCGGAGACAACATTCTCCTCCTCTTCAGGAAACGATCCCACATTACGGGGATTCTCGAAATGCTCCATCAATTTATCGCTGTACAACGGGTTTTTCATATCAAATCACTCCAACCCCAATAATAACACCATATCCGGATCATCTTCCACCATAACACAATCTTCCAATCTCTGTACCGCCTGCATCCTGGGACTGTTGAGAAAAGCACAATATTTCTCGATTTATATTCATATAAAATTATGCCGCCCACAAACTTAATCCTGTCTCGATCAGTCTTTTAATAATCTGCGGGTTTGTGGGTGTCTTTTTCTGGATGATTGACGATAAAAATGACACCCACAAACCCGATGGTTATCCAGGATTGGTAGAAACAGGATCAAGTTTGTGGGCGGCATAGTTGGGTTTTAGTTTCTAAATAATTTAGTGCAGGAAACCTGGAATCGCCCACCCTAAAGGGTGGGGTACCGGGTTATTTTTTTCACTTTTTCAACAATCCCATCTCTGCCAGCACCCTATTGTAACGCTGGCATCCCTGCCGGCTGTACCGCTGGCATCCCTGCCGGCACTCCAATCAATGATGACCATCATCCGACCACTCGTATTTCTCGACATCAATTCCCTTCTGCGCCATCTCGTAGAGCGGACTCATCTCCCTCAGCGCTTTTACAGCCTCGATGACCTTCGGGATCGTATAATCTATTTCCTCTTCCGTAGTGAACCGCCCGAGCGAAAATCGAAGCGACCCGTTTTTTAATATGTCCGACACACCCATCGCGGTCAATACATAACTCGGCTCCAGACTCGCGGATGTGCACGCCGATCCGGCGCTGACCGCAATATCCTGCATCTTCAAAAACAGGCTCTCGCTTTCCACGTACTTGAAACTGAGATTCACCGTGTTCGGAAGCCTCTCGGTCGGATGCCCGTTAATAAACACTTCCGGAAGCTCATCCATTATTCCCTTTTCAAGGCGTGTGCGAAGTTTCAGCAGGCGCGGAATTTCCTCGTCCATTTCCAGCCTGCATAATTCGCATGCCTTTCCCAACCCAACTATTCCAGGCACATTGAGCGTGCCCGACCGCATCTTCCGCTCATGACCGCCGCCATGCACAAGCGTCATTGGATGAACCCTCGGTTTACGACTCCTGGCATAGAGAACGCCGATTCCTTTCGGCCCGTATATTTTATGCCCCGACATCGACAGCAGGTGAATATTCATGTCCCGGACATCAATCGGAACTTTTCCGATCGCCTGTGTGGCGTCGCAATGAAAAAAAACTCCGCGCTTTTCCGCGACCTCCCCGATTTCCCGGATCGGATGGATTACTCCGGTCTCGTTGTTCGCGAACATGACACTGATCAGGACAGTCTCAGGCGTGATAGCTGCCTCCACCTGCTCAGGACTGACTCGACCATCTCTATCGACCGGAAGAATCGTGACACTGTAACCCTTCCCCTCAAGATATTTCGCCGTATCGATAACCGCCTTATGCTCGGTCGCGACCGTGATGAGATGATTGCCCCTGTCGGCATATTTCTCCATGCAGCCCTTGAGCGCGATATTGTCGCTTTCGGTGGCTCCGGATGTGAAAACGATTTCCTTCGGGTCGGCCCCGATAAGTCCGGCCACCTGCCCTCGCGCTTCCTTGACAGCATCGTCGGCAACCCATCCATAGCTGTGACTCCGGCTCGCAGCGTTGCCGAATTTATCCTGAAAATACGGAAGCATCGCGTCCAGAACCCTCGGATCGACCGGAGTTGTCGCGTTATTGTCCAGATATACAGGCAGTTGCACAGTCATAATTTATAATTACCCAAGCAAAGTTTATGGGTACCTGATCTTATGGTGACTCTTAATCATTAACTCCCAAACGCATTATACCAATTCCACAAAATAAGTATTTATTCTCGTAGCGCGGACTGCCAGAGCCTGTCTCAGAATAGCATTTTTAACTGTAGCGC
>CBDUUJ010000241.1:0-5085 GCA_965370205.1 uncultured bacterium | reverse complement strand
AAACAAAATGTCCCCGGATATGAATGAATTTTTACTTTCTAAAATTGGTCTAACACATTCTAAAATACATTTCTTCGGGCAGATCGATTCCGGTTCCCACCCTCTACTCATCCCATTTATACACGGTCACCATCGGATAGCTTGCTCCCTGGTGCAGCACATGCACGGCAAGGTTTTTATCGTCGATATCCAGCCTGAGCGCGTTTCCGGTCATATACGGCGGACCGCCCGCGTTCCCGGCATAGTTGCCAGCGTAATCATAGAGATGGATCAGATTGTCGGTACAGAGAACGCAGATCAGATTCGACGGTTCGCCGATTTTTGTCAGGGGCAGAATCTCGACATCGAGCGGTGTCGCGGGAAGGTTCACGGTGATAAATACATTGTTCTGGGTATCGATATCGGCGTCGATAATCTCAAGAACATTTTCGCTGCCCGCCTCCGCGACCGCTACCCACGCGTGACCCGCATAGCCGCCGGTTATCGGCATTATGTTCGAATCATCAACGTCAACACCCACAAGCGCGGTCCGACTGATTTTATCGGTGCCGCTTCCCTCATCGAGCGCAACCTCATAACCGCCTGAGACCAGGTTCGGATTGTCCTGGAAATCAAGCGGCGGTTTCAGCGCCATGATATCGACAATTGGAAATTCACTCTCTTCTCCCGAGTCATATGCAAGAGTCATGTAAAGAAGCCCGTCCTCGCGGAATCCCGACGCGAACTCGATGGGTCGAACGATCACTGTGTACGTTGTCGGCGGACCCGGATCGGCGCCTATAACCAGCACATTCGATGTTAATTTCAGATTGCCCTCATTAAGATACCAAAGCGCGATCCGCTGCCTTGCCACGACATTCGGTATGCTGTCTCCATCCAGTATTTCAGTCGAATTGTTACACTCCCCCCAGCTCAGGTTGAAGATTGAGTCCACTGTCGTGTCCGGCATATCCGAGTCTGCGAAATCGAACCGCCAGTTGGGAAGATCGAACGGCTTGATCGGCTCTCCACTCGATTCATAGTAAAGCCCGAACGTTCCCTTCGAGTAATCGGTATTCCAGAAATGATACGTGTCGTCCCCGCCGAAAACCATGCCTGTCTGCGTGCCGTCATCTGCTCCCATTACCGCAATATCCATACCATCGGTCGGACCGTTCGGTTCCTCCATGGGAAGATTCTGATAGATAATCTCAAACGGTCCCTGCACGATCGGACCCGCCGATACAACCGTTACTGGAATATAGTTATAGGTCGAGACACCTTCGGATGTCGCGGCGACTTCCAGAAGATGCTCCCCGACTCCCTGACCAGTTGGGGAATAGGACACATCGGTAAGCGTCCAGGTACTTCCACCGGTGAAATTCATCGGTTCGTTCTGTGAGCCGCCGATAGCGGTGAGATCGACTGTGACGCTCGCGACATTGTCCTGCCAGTCGCCGACATCGCACTGGAGATCGACACCGTTCGAGCTGTCGCTCAATAAATCGCCACTTGCGGAAAAATTCCGGATTTCATACGGCTCCTCCTGGTTGCCCGGCCATGACGCCTGGAACAGGAAATCTATCTCTCCGAATTTTGTAATTCCGCCTTTTTCAAACAGGAACTGTTCCGTGTGATCGGCATAGCCGGCGAATTCGCGATTGCCCACGCCGGTATCCCATGCGCCGTACGGGTTGGGGATCGTATCTCCGGGATAACTGTAGATAAACGTGTATGAGTCCGGATTGAGAAATTCAATATCGCCCGATGCCCGGATGATTCCCGTGACATCATAGCCCGTGATCCCGGTCGGATTGGTGAGCGTTGTCTGGAAATCGAACTGGTCCGGTCCCGGCGGCGGACCCATCGCAATCGTGAAACATGTCGGACAATTGAGAATCATATCAGTGATATTCCAGTGCGCAAGCTCGGTCCGTCGGGGGATAATCTCGATACTCCCGTCATTCCAGAGTCTGACCCTCCAGATGCCAATCAGATCGTGGCCATCGGAGTTCACCGGCTCATCAAGCGACGGCAGAATCGATCCCATTGATAAATCTCCGCTGAATGATTCTGTCTCCATTGACAACGACAGACCCGATTGGGAAGACTTGTCGATATCCGGCGCAAGTGGTGGACTTGACGGGTTCCCGGTTCCGGAACAGCCTGCCAGCAACAGAATAAGAAATCCTGCGAGGATAGTAATCCTGATTTTAATCATATTTGTAAAACTCCTGCTGTTTATATACATTTAGTTGCGTTTCTGGTTTAAATTACTGACATTTACACGGATTTGGTGATAATTTAATCAGAGTATATCATGTCCGTCCGGATGCTTAATTATTTCCTATACGACCACAATGACGTACTTCTGGATCATAGCAATTTTTATTTTCCTGATCTTCGCCGCACTTGAAAGGGGATTACTGGGATCATGGCTTCGTGAGGGCTGGAGCTATCTGACACCCAATCCATATAAGCATGATCCGGGCGACGTCGAGATCAGGGCTTTCTACAGGCGTCGGGCCTGCGAGCATGTGCCTGCGGTCGGGCCGGATGACCAGGTCCTGTTCCCCGACCCGATTCTCGATAAGCTGATCTACGAGGAGCGGTTTGATGAGGCGAACGCGTACCGTATGCGACAGCTTCAGCAGGCCAGAGAGAGGCACGATGCTGAAGGTGTTAAAAATTATGTGATCTATAAGGCGCTTATTACAAAACGCCGTGTTACGGCGGATGAATATAACAGACAGAATCTGAGGAGTAAGTTCCCGAAAATCCAAAAAGCGAAAAAGGAACTGCCTGCGGACGACCCGACTGAGATCATCGGGAAACGTAAAAAGAAACGAAGAAAACGGATACGAAGCGGATATTTGGAGATCTCATCGGATTTGCTCCCGAAAAACCGCCCCCCGATCAGCCTCCAGGATACACCCGAACCGGATTCAGAAAATTGATTCCCAATTAAACCGGATCACCATAACAGCTTCGTTACTTGACACTCAAGCTGAGTATCTCGTAAACTGCGCAAACGATGGATGCCGCGCTAATAGGATTTGCCCTTCCCCATTATTTAACCGTCCTGTTGCTTGGTATTTTTGCCTATGTTTTCGGTCGCCGAATCCTAATTAAATTCAAATTCAATAATGCATGGGAAGACATTGCCTTTTCAGTCGGACTGGGGCTAGGCGTAATTATCTTCCTGGTGATGATCCTCGGTTTCATTCACCTGCTTTATAAATGGTTGGTCATAGCAGTCCTTATTGCCGGGTTTCTTGCATGCTACCCGGTTTATATAAAGTGGCCAAAGAGGATCGCAGACCGCGTAAAAAAGGATAAATCCTTCTATTGGAAACTGCTGGCAGGCGTGGCGATCGCCGTTGCGGCTGTTCTGGTTTTACTTCCAATCCTCCAAATCCCGCTTTTCCCTCCGGTGCGTTACGATTCCACCAGCTATCATCTTCCCATGGCGAAATACTTCACCCAGTGGCACGCAATACATTTAACGCCATATCTCAGGTACCCGGTATTCACCCTGAACATGCACATGCTGTTCACGCTCATGCTGCTTGTTCACGACGACATCGCTGTCCATTTGTCACATTTCCTGTGTCTTGTCATAACAACCGTTGCGCTTATCGGCTGGGGAACCCGGGTTCAGTCGACCAGAGCGGGAATATGGGCGGGAATCGTGCTGATATCAACACCGCAATTGTTCAAACTGGCCAGCGACGCAAGCATAGATATCGGACTGACACTGTTTACCACACTGGGCATATACGCGTTTATGAACTGGCTTTACACCAGGGAGGATAAATGGGCATGGGTGTCCGCAGCATTTATGGGTCTGGCTGTGGGCACAAAATATTCTTCCCTGTTACTGGTATTTTTGTTTGCCTTTATAATTCTCTTTTTCGACTTTCGCGCCCGGAATTTCAGAAACATAATAATCTTCAGCCTTGTTACGCTGGTTGTCGCGTGCCCGTGGCTCATCCGCAACATGATTTATACCGGTAATCCTGTGTTCCCATTTTTCGCAAATATATTCGGAATCGGGATATGGACTGAAGATGATCTGACAAGACAGATGGCCGAAATGACCAGTCACGGAACAGGCAGGAGTTTTGAGTCGCTGTTCAAAATGCCCTGGAACCTTATCTATCACCGGGAACATTTTCTTGAGAATCACCCTCTGTCAAAAATCTGGCTCTTTGCGCTGCCACTGGCTGTAATTTGCGGTAACTTCAAATCTTACACACGCTGGCTTCTTGCTATCTGTCTGGTTTTTTTCCTGTACTGGTTCTCAAGCGTCCAGGTGATGAGGTACCTGGACCCGATTCTTCCGGCATTTGCACTGCTGATCGGGATATCGTTCGATATGGTCCTCAAGTGGATTCCCATATGGAACAAATTCGAAAAAAAATTGGCTGTCAATGTAATAGTGACCGTTCTTGTTATCGCTGCTTTGGTTGTGCCGGGAGTTAAATTTGCACGGGAGTATCTCCGTCCCAGGGTTCCAATCCCGATTACAAATGAACAAAGGCTTGAATTTTTATCAAGAAGATGGGGTAAACCGTTCAGGCACATGCCATTGATCGTGCATTTGAATGAGATACATGGACAGGACTACCGAATCTATTCGTTCAATGACAGGCAGATGGTCTATTACACCGACGGTGTTCTTATCGGAGACTGGTTCGGACCGGGGAATTACCGGGAAATTATCAGTGCCGATAACAAAGAAAAATCTTTCAAGGACAGCGAAACTGTTTTTCACATTCTTCGGGATGAACTGGACGTGGATTACCTGCTTATGAACAAGGCAAGGCTGAACATTGAGGCTCCCACCGATGATTTTTTCAGGCAACATTTCAGGATCGTCGCTGTGATACCGTCTCAGCACCTGGTGTTTGCTGACACCGTTGTGACCCTATACGAAATAATTGACTAGTCATACTCAATTTTACAAGCAGATCATCTATGTTGAGACCGTTGCAAAAGGGGAAATGGGGCGGAGCAAGCAACGCCCCCACAGACAAGATACATATGTATAGTTGCGTGTTGGGGCGGTGGTTTGTGCGCCCCCGTATTGATCCGTAAATTTTC
>CBDUUJ010000240.1:0-5087 GCA_965370205.1 uncultured bacterium | reverse complement strand
AATTCAACTATCGCGGGCTGATTTTCATCCATAAGCCCGTCGAAACCCATCTTCTCCTCGCGGACATTGAATCCGTAATACTCACCGGTTTTTATAATCCCTTCCGGCGTGGTTCCCTTCATGTTGGTGCAGGATATCCATGCCACCTGAACCACCGTCGCTTCGATCCCCTTCTCCCTGAGAAGCATCACGATACTGCACGGAACGCATGAGAATTTAGTTTGCTGGATGAGGACCCCGTCGGTATCCCAGTTCTCAGTTTCCTCCCAGATTTTAAAGAGAACGTATCCACGAATACCGTATACGGTCACGACAAATATGAGCAGAAAGAAAAGCCCGACAAGCGCCAGCGGAACCCACGACGGGATTTTCTTTTCAGACGACGGGCTGTATTTTTTCCTTCGGATCGATTTCATCAGGGATATTCGGTTTACTGCGCCGTATTTTTATCATTAACCCAATTATAATCAGCAAACTAATCAGCGATACAGTCCATCCAATCCCGAGATATGTGGGTTTATACCGGAACACGATCTCGTTTCTTCCGCCCTTGATTTTCACTGCCTTGAACACAAGGTTCGCCCTGAGCAGTTCGGCTGGTTTCCCGTTCACAGTTACTTCCCAACCGGGATACCACGCGTCGCGAAGCATGAAAATCGCATCATCGCTGACATTTACAACCGCGAAATACTCAGTCCGACTCCGCCATTCGGATTGAATCACCGAACCCCGCCGGCTCACCCCGGTATCCATCGCCCCGGACTCATCCTGTTGATCCTCAAGTCCCTCAATAAACGGTTCCATCATGAAAGGTGATGAATCAAGCAGGTCCATGAACGCATCGCGAGCGGCATCCTCGGACGCGTTCCCCGGGGCATCTGTCCAATTCCAGTAGATCGCATGCGGGGGTATGAAATAATAACGGGTCTCTCCCGCCTGCACACCGCGTTCACGGCGATAGATATAAAAGGGGATATCGCCATTGACCCATCCCGGCTCGCTCTCCCGCGTCCAGCCGTCGATTTCAAGATCGGCGTTCTCCGTGACAATCCAGTTTATGCCCAACGCATAAAGAAGGTTCGTGTGACGTGTATCCAGTTCGCCGACAGTGAAATCCAGCTTCGGCCACAGGTTGCGATGCATAAGCCATTCCCATCTCGCAAGCTCCAGTGGAAGATCGGCATTGCAGATCGATAAATCCTTCATAAGCCCGGCGTTCGCGCTTCCCAGATGATCGATATGCGCATGAGACCCGCCCTCCAGTCCCGCAAGACCCCGCTCGATAAACCGCTCGTGAATTCTCACGCTTGCCTGAGTGCGGATCGCGATCATCGTCGCCTTATCGTCCGATTCGGTATTTGCTTCGATATGGGATATATCCTGAAGGTCGGAATCCCAGGATGACCGCATCAGGATCGTTTCCGATGATGTCGCCTGGAACCCGATTATCTGAATTGCCAGGGTGAGCATAACGGCGATTGATATCGGCACACGGGACCTCATCAGCCTCCCGATAAGAGTTCCCGCGAAGAAGATAATAATAATCCCAAGCATCAGCACGAGGGCGTATCGGGTCTCGAGATATTCAGCCCGTCCGGTTATGAATGGGATCGCCAGAAGCCCCATTAAAAAAACCTCTACGGTAAAAATAGGTATATATCGTTTGCGATCGAGTAATTTTTTCTCCTGCATGAATGATGTTTTCAGAAATATATCCAGCCCCATTGCCATCAACACAATCATGACCATCGCGAAATAACCGCCGAGACGTCCGTGCCCGCGAAAATGCGCGAGAGGTCCGAACGATGTCAGTTTCCCGGCAAGAGGGGCGTTCGCGCCCATCGCGAGATACAGAAAGATCAGCCCCGCAATCAGCAATGGAATCATCGCGCGGAATGCCCGGGATGGAGCGTGGTTCCGGAATCTGATCGCGTAGCCCGCGAGAAGAATCGCCACCGGCCCGACATAGACGGTTGTCGAGAGATACGGGAGAAAATGTTCGAGCGAATAGTGATAGGCTGGGAAGATATATGTCGCGAAAAGCCGTCCGGGAGAAAGCCAGAGTCCCCGTATGGAAAAGCCCTCATCGATTGCATGGACACCGCGTTCGCTTAACGGGATTAATTCGAGTGTCGAAAACAACTGCACAGCCGCAAGCCCGGCTCCAAGAGTCGCGCCGATGGCGAATGGTGTGCCCATTGAATGAAGCGTCGATTTCCATTTTTCTTTTCCCGATGAAATGGTCCGGACGATGATATAGACGAACGCGAACAGCCCTGTGTAGGCGACATACTGAGCCTGCCCGGCGAACACCATCGCGGCGAATACCAGAGCGATCCACGCTCCCCGTCGCCAGGGCCTGTCACTCGATTTATCCGGTTTGGAAGGTGGCTCCAGAAGAAGCATCAGCAGGGGTGCAAGAATGAAACCCTCGAGGATATTCAGGTTCGCCTTGTTGAAATTAACCGTCGCGCCCCATTGATGAGCCGCAGCGCCGATAAATCCCGCAAGCGGACCCACCCCGAACCGTCGCACCCACCAGTAGAAAAGAAGCCCCGCCGTGGAGAGACAGAGAAGAATAACGAAATTGTAAATCGCGAGAAAATCACCGGGGATGAGAAAGAAAATGTTCAGTGGATAAAAAACGCCCGCCTCACCCTCGGCGAAAAGCGGAAGACCGCGATCCAGCCGATGTTCCCAGAGCGGGAGGTCGCCTGAGCGCATGCTCTGGAACGCGTCCTGTTTCAGCGGCTGGTTGATTCCCGTGTGGTCGAATCCCGCGAACGTGGCATAGCCTGACGTTACCGGAAGATAAACGATGAGGGGTAACAGCACGAGTATGACGACAGCCGTCCACTCGGCAATGCGTCCCGTGAAAGGATTGCTCTTTACAGGAGATTTTTCAGTTTCTTCGGTCATGCAGGGAATGAGTATAACTTAAACAGCGGGGACAGGCACTCAATTTTACCGTATGAGCTTGATAGAAAACCGGTAGACACTACCCGGTAAAATTGCGTGCCAGTCCCCTATAGCAGGAGTAATGATTTTTACTATTTATAATCTACATTTGTTAAATATATTTATTTTCATTGAAAAGCTGAAGAAAAAAACCGGCTTGCAGGCCGGCTTTTTGGAAGTTATTTTTTTCAATGGTATTTTTTAATGCTGGAATTCCTGGAGCTGATCCTCGAAAACAGTCGCCCTGACATCAAGCGCGCCCAGCATCAGTCTCTTTACTTCGTACTCAACCGTGCCGATAACCGGAGGCGTATCGGGAACTCCGTCACCGTATGGGGCGGGGAAATTCGGCCAGTCGGCATAGGTCGGATCGAGAGGAAGCTGGGTGATTGGTTCAAGTGCGTACTTGTTGTAATCGCTGTTGGCCAGGGTGGTGAGGTCGCCGTAGCTGATTATCCAGTAGCCCTTGCAGTATTTTCCCTGTTCGTTGGAGAATTCAAACGGGATGTATGCGAAATCGCCCTGCGGGTAATTATCCTCGTTCCAGATGGGTTCAACAGGCTCAAATACTCCTTCCGGGGAAGGTTTGGCGGCGCAGAGACCGGTTCTGACCTCGCCGGATGAGTTCACGGTCATGTCAACCCATGTGTAATCGTTAGTCTGGGTGTCATAGTCATAGAGCATATAGGCGATATTGACCATCGGGATACCCGGACCCTTCAGCGGATTGAGGGGATAAGACTGGAAGTGCCCGTTGAGGACGAGTTGGTCGACCGGATGCATCGGCTCACCGAAAGGCCGCTCACCCTTGCGGTTCCTGAAGTGTGAGATCGTGTTGGCGTCCAGATCCAGATAGAAATCGTCCTGAAGCGGATTGGCGTTATCGATCAGGGGTGGACCGCCTCCGATGATCGCGTTCCCCATCCTGACAAGAATGTCCGGAACTCCCGTGGTCGGGTCGGGTGGCGGGACCGGCGTGGTGTCGAGACTTCCCGAAGCGGGAAGAGTGTTGTGGTAGATGGTGAGAGCCGGGTAAAGCCCCTGGTTGTCGCGACCGAAGTCATCGAGCGCGAGGGTAATCTCGCCCACATTCGATTTGACGCGAGCCAGACGTGCCCTGTCGCGAGCCTTGCCGTATGTAACAAGGCTTATGGTAGTAAGGATACCGATAATTACCAGAACGGTCAGAAGCTCGATCATTGTAAAGCCGCGCTGGGATTTTATCCATTTTAGTGACATCAGATGAACACCTCCGAAAAAATCAGACTGGGAGAATTGGTTGAGCGGAAGGTAACCGGAACCAGCAGATATTGAATAAGATACATTTTCACTTCTACCGGTTTGGTGTCGGGGTGGAATTTCCAAAGAAACCAAGATATGTAAAAACTCCCTGGAACGGGTACCCCGCCGAACCCCGACAGGGACAACCGCCCTTCTTTAAAGAAACCACAGGGCGGGATTGCTGTCAAGACTTTAAACCCGAATATCGATATTTGTCAGCCACCGGTCCAGACGATAAAGAACTCATCTTCCATCAAAGCGAACTGGGAGCCGTCCTGTGCCTGGCCGACCAGGAATGCCAGTTTAATCTTGAAAGTCTGACCTGGTGAGCCAACTTCAACTTTCTGTCCCCCTGAGTAGAAGAAGCTCATATCATGGTCGTAACGGAACTCAACAACTGTATTATCATCGCCTAAAAAGACCAGCTGGCCGTTTGCATTCATGTTGCCTTCCGTTATCAGGAACGACTGACTGGTGTCCATGTTGATGATCCAGAACTCGAAGTCCAGCAACTGGTTGAGACTTGCGTTAGTCACGGGACGACACAACTCGAACCTGAGCTTATAGGTATTCGAAAGTGAAACGTTAACCGTCTCATCTGCCTGGACGGGGACACTCCCTATATACATTTGCTTCAGGAAGGAATCCGACCAGTTGGAATCATCATCGTTATTGAAATCGAGAGAGTTACAGCCGGAAAATAACAGGGTAATCACGGCAAATACAATCAGCCAGCCAAATCTGGTTCGCATTGGCATCCTCCATCGTCACGCCTCCAGGCGATTGACACGATTTAAGTTATATTTAATATTATCACCGGATCAAACCGGCTTGTTGCCCCACCCTCA
>CBDUUJ010000239.1:0-5095 GCA_965370205.1 uncultured bacterium | reverse complement strand
CCCTGCAGACCGGTTTGAGTATTTTTAAAAATCTAACAGGGATCCTTTCCCCTCATACTATCAATACAAATCGTCACGCAGATCCTCGAGCATATCCCTGATACGTTTCCAGCTTTTCTTGAGAAGTCTGGAAAGATAGCTCCGGCTGATCTTCATCCGCTTCGCTACCATCTTGGGCTCCTCCTCCTTGAGGACCACAGCCACGACAGCGGTTTTCTCTTTCTCGGGAAGCACATCGACACATTCATAAATCCTGTCGAGCAGGAACGAATCCTCCGCATGCTCGTCCGGATCAGCCTCAGTATCGGGAATATTCTGCATCAGCAGGGTGAGCTGGTCGCTCTCCGACATTATCTGCGGCGCCTTGCTGTGTTTCTGAAGGTATGTCAGTGCGCGACCGCGAATTCGGAACCTGGCATAGGTGGAAAATTTGAATCCACGCTCAGGCTCGAATCGCTCAACCGCCTCGACCAGGCCCACAACACCTTCCTGGAAAAGGTCAAGGTAAACCTGTTCCGATGGTTTCAGGATCGTTACAATTTTACAGACCAGAGGCTGATAACGATATATCAGCTCCTGACGGGCTTCCTGCGATTCATCTTCCTTGTACTCTTTCCAAAGCTTCCTCTCCTCGTTTGATTTGAGCAATGGAATCTTGGAAAGCTGTTTGAAAAGTTCATCTGCGAATGCCGCCACGGTCTCTCCCGTTCCCAGGACATCCATAAGCATTATTATATGCTCGCGATGTCCAGTTTTCCAATTAAATACTCTTTCTGCAAGCGTTCATTGCGGGAGGGTCATACTTATGACGCTGTCTGTGCTCTGATAGTTAGTTTTCTGCTCTCGCCATCCTTGTACGACTTCTCCCCCGTCTGGCATGCCTCGCCCCATGCAATTGATGGGTGCATTATGCCAAGAGGCAATCCTCTATCCAAACCGCAGGATGACGCTGTTTCCTGCGGGTGAGTTCAGGTAATCAAAATCTATTTCCACTGTTGATGCGCTATACAAGCCTGAAATAAAGAGCATTATCAGGTGAACTGTTGAATGATATAGAACCCCGGGCATCTGTATTATTTTTCTTTGATGGGACATTTTGACTCACTTGGGCAATTTTTACGCATCTTTTGACTAGATTTAATCTGTTTTTATCATTCTTAATGCTATTCTGTCAAGTCATTTTTAGCAAAAAGTGAATAATAATGAAAAAAAATGACAATTTCGGGCAATATCAGCGATTTTGCACCCCCTTCCCTTTCCCCTTTGAGTCATTTTTACCCTCCAAATTTTCCTGTGCGAGGACCATCTCCGCACCTGTGTCTGCCCCATTATTTTTTTTCCCGGATATATTATTATCCGCCGGTTAAACAATTATCCTTGAATTTTTATTTCAAGACGAATATACTTGAAGTAAGTAGAGGAAACAGGTGGCCGCATGGAAACCGGGCGGCAGTTTTTTACTGAATTACGCAGACGGGATTACATCTATCCTGTCAAGGGGATGTTATGCGCCACTTTATTGCTGTTGCAGTAGCTTTTTGTTTTTTCCTTATTATCCTTGGCTGTCAGACGAATCGGTCTCCGATCGTTCCTGGTTCCGTGCAGGACCAGAATGCGCAGACTCTGACCGCTTCCACACAAACCGACGGGTCCTCAAGATATCTCTGGGGTTACTATCACTGTGCCACCGATCTTGAGAAGGGGACAATCGAAGTCCTGCCAAATCGCGCAGCCGAGCTGCACATCAACGCGACAAAGCCTCTTAACAAAACCCTCGGAATAGGTTTCGAGATTGACCCGACCAGCAATCCTCCCGCCGGATACTTAGTCATCAATGTCAGCATCATCCACCCGTTCAACGAAAGCCCCGGATTTTCCGGATTCGATGTGCGGGGAATTCTTCTGACATCCGGCAGTCTGGACGCCGGAGGTCTCAGGATGCCGGGACCGGGCGATCCGGAGCTTATCAACACGGATGGCTGGTCGCGATGGTGGAATCCTTCCGAATTCACCGACCCGGGACTTCTGGGCTATACAGAGGGATTGTTCAGCATCCACGGACCCTCAGGCCCGCCGAACGCAATGATAAATGCCTACAAGGTCTTTGCCGACGGACTCTGGGCAAGCGGCACGGTCGATTTTCTTACAGCTATCCCACTGAATGAACCAAACGGACGGGCGATTTTCCGATCGGGAAACACAAACACCCGCCAGTACATTATTCAGTTCCCCGTCAACGGCGGTCCTGTGGTCCGGTACGATTACGCGATCGATGCAAGCTGGGCGCCGCCGACCCCCGACCCTCCCGTGCAGTTTCCCGGTGACTTCCCCATCTGGGCTAACTCCATGGAGGCATTCATTGTCAAGCCGGTCGTTGAGGAATGCACTCTTGCGGGAACACCGTATGGCGGAGCGGGATCAGGTGAAGTAGTGCTTTCAATAGAGGTCTGGGACTGGCAGGGCTGGTTCACTGGCAGCTATGACGGGCAAATCGGGAATGTGAAATTATATTCTCCCGGCTGCGATTTCGATCCCCCTGCAGTGGAGCAGACGGACGGCCTTCACTTCACAACACTTACAGTAACCGCAACCGGAATTCCATCCACAACCGGAACAATTCCTGTCCTTATCGAGATCCCGGCGCCCGGGACCGCATGGAAACAGGGCGCACCGGCGGCCCCGTCGGGCGAGATGGCTGCTTACGCGAGAGTTTCAATCGATGTCGGCACGATGGCCTGCGAGGGCGATGAGAACGAAACATGTGACGATGCCGAGCCTGTGGATATTGAATCCAGCACGATGGGCGCTGTCTGCATGCCTTTCGACGCTATCGACTACTACGTCTTTGCGATCCCTACCGGTCCTGCAATGGATGGCACTATCACTCTGGATAACTTCGATTACAGCGACAACGATCTGATCCTGTTCGATGGCTGCCCCGGCGATATCATTGACTCATCGATGAATCCCTATTGCGGCACTGAGGTTATCACTGTTGAATTGCTGGAGAGTGGCTTCTATTACATTGCTGTGCTGCCGGGCGAAACCGCCGGAACCGATGTGCAGCCATACAATCTCATCCTCGATATCGAGAAATCCGCTACTGTATGCACCGAGGACAACAACAACGAATACACCGACGCGACCGTTGTCGATCTTCAGGACAATGTAATTGAGTCGGTCTGCGCCGGTGCTGACATACGCGACTGGTTCATAATTACTGTCCCGCAAAATAAAGTGGCGGGTGGCACAATTTATATCCATAACGCCGGGCAGGGTAACGTCGATATCCGCGTGTACGACATATACCCCGGACCCGCGACATTCTGGAGCAGTAATACCGGCACCCAGGACGAGCTTCTGGCAATTCCCGGACTTGGACCGGGCTTCCATTACATCCAGCTTGTCGCTTTGGGCACCAACCCCAGTGGCGATCGCGGATTCACTATGGACATCGATCTGCTCTCTTCGGATTACGAATGCGACAGCGCCGACGGTAATAACAATTCCCTCACAGCCGACATGACCGGCTATACGAATATTGAAACCGGAACCGTGTGTTTCCCCGCCGATCCGGACTGGTATATGTTCATCGTTCCCCAGGACAAGGCTGTAAACGGCACAATTACCCTGTCCGGCAACATGGTCGCCAACAACGATATCTTTTTCTACGGCGACCCGGGCGAGGATCCTCTTGATTACAGCGCCGAACCCGGCGTCGATGATGAGGTTATTACCATCTCCAATCTTGGTGTGGGAACGTATTATATTCAAATAATCGCTCATCCCAATGTCGGTATCGGCGATCAACCCTACACTCTGACTCTTGACCTTGAGGAAAAGGACGTCGGCAATTACGATTTCCTCATTCATGCCCACATTATCTGCAAGGATGACGGAAGCAGTCCGGCAACAACCGAGACACGAGTCAATAACGATGTAGCCTGGGCAAATGAGTTTTACAGCCAGTGGGGCGGAAGTTTTGAGCTTTCGGAAATCAGCTATGTCAACAGGACTTCCTGGCTGGCTGTAACAACAACCGAAATGTACCAGTGCCATATGCTGAACCGGGATAAATCCGGACCGATCAATGTCTACTACGCAAACTCATTTCCCGATATGCCCAGCGCCGCCGCATACTGCCGGATGGACTGCCGCCCCGCTTACCAGACGCATAATTCCACATACATTGCCCAGTCCGACAACGCCCTGAACCGCGTGCTCGCTCACGAACTTGGCCACGCTACGGGAATATTCCATGACGTGTATCTGCTTGAGCTGGGCTACACAAGCTGCGCGCAGATCAGCCAGGCTTACTGTCCCCCCGGAACCAACCTTTCCTTCTGCAAGGAGAGCGATGCGGATTACGGCAACCTGATGTGGTTCAGCATCCAGGGCTGGAACGATCCGGAGGATTACTGGCTCAGCGACGAAAACTGGCAGACCCCTGATAAACCCATCGAAAGCCAGGTCGAGAACTGGAGATATTTCCATATTCATTACCAGAACAATTTTTGAATCCGATTTCAACTATCATTTATAGATACATCGATTTAACCTTGAGGAGATTACACATGCGCAAGATGTTTTACAGAATACTGACTATCGCAGGCCTGATCATAATTACCGCCCTGTCGCCTGCCGCCATACAGGCCGAGACCGACTGCGATATCAGCGACGATGCCTTTGCCGGAATACGCCAGATGCTCACCGCGGAGGATAACGGAGTGTTTTTCAGCATCTGGACGAACGAAGAAATCTTCTGCGCCTGCCGTGAAATTATCTACAACGATCCCGAGGACGCGTGGCTCCACGACAGCGTGGTCACGGGTGCGGTTGTCTTAATCAGCCTGACCGAGGACCCCAGAGCGGTGCCCGTTCTGATCGACGCTATCAATACCCACGCTCCGCAGGCGCTTTACAACCTCGGGAATTTCTCGACCATCGAAGCTCTGAACGCGCTTGTCGCAAATGTGCGGAACGAGGATGACGAGGCCAGGGAAAACGCCGCCGAAGGATTGAGACGAATGAAATCTCCCGAGGCATCCGAAATGGAGGATGGCTGGAGTGACGCTCTTGAAGCGGCTCTTGAAGA
>CBDUUJ010000238.1:0-5107 GCA_965370205.1 uncultured bacterium | reverse complement strand
TGGTCAATTTCCTGATAACCATCGGGTTTGTGGGTGTCTTTTTCCGGATGATTGACGATGAAAAGGACACCCACAAACCCGCAGATTATTATAAAAACGGTCGAGACAGGATTAAGTTTGTGGGCGGCATAGTTGGGTTTTAGTTGCTAAATAATTTAGTGCAGGAATATTAGCTGATTGATGTTATTAATCTGAGACTCCGGAAGTCCGGACTTTTTCAACAGCCGGCATGGATGCCAGCGTTACATGCCGGGTTTGCCGAGTAACTCGAACATTTTTCGCTTGTACACTTCAACGCCGGGCTGATTAAACGGATTGATGCCGTTCAGATATCCTGAAACCGCGCAGGCGTACTCGAAGAAATAAATCAGCACTCCCAGGTGATAGGCGTCGAGTTTCGGGACATACAATCCGAGGTTCGGACATCCGCCTTCAGCATGTGCCGACCTTGTTGCCTCGCGTGCGATCCAGTTGATCTCAGCAAGTTCGCAGTTTTCAAGGTAATCGAGACCGTCTGTTGATTGCTCATCGGATGCCGGGGGAACCATCAGCGACGGCTCACCGCCTTCAATAGCAAGAAATGTCTCGAAAAGAATCCTCGGACCGTCCTGCACCCACTGACCGAGCGAGTGAAGGTCGCGCGAATAAACCACGCCAGCCGGGAACAGCCCGCTGCCGTCCTTGCCCTCGCTCTCACCGTAAAGCTGCTTCCACCATTCGATCAACTGCGCGAGACGAGGCTCAAACGCGGTGAGCAATTCAATCGATAATCCCGATTTATAAAGGAGATGCCGCACTGTCGCGTAGAACCGTGCAGGATTGCGCGCAATGTTCTTTTCCCGGCACGCGATCGCGCATTCGGTCGCGCCGCCGACAAGCGCATCGATATCCACGCCCATATATGCAAGCGGAAAAAGCCCGACCGGAGTCAGCACCGAAAACCGTCCGCCAACATTGTCGGGAACAATAAATGTCTCCCAGCCTTCCGAATCGGCAAGTTCTCTCAACGCGCCTTTGTTTTTGTCGGTTGTCGCAACAATCTGATTTCCCGCAAGCTCATGCCCGATCCGGCGTTCAAGCTCCCTTCGGAAAATTCTGAACGCGATCCCCGGCTCGGTGGTCGTCCCGGATTTGGAAATGACATTGATCGCGAAATTTTTATTCTGCAATAACGCGAGACAGTCTGCATGGTATTCAGCCGAGAGATTGATGCCCGCGTACAGAAGATCATGCTCCGACCGGTTCGTTGTCTGAAGGGCTTCACAGCATGCGCGGGTGCCGAGATAGGAACCGCCGATCCCGATCACAACGAGAATATCGGTTTCATCGCGAAGCCTCGCCGCGGTTTCCCTCACACGGACAAGCTCTTCATCGTTGAGCATTTCGGAAGGATCGAGCCATCCGAGAAAATCCGATCCCTCGCCTGTTCCGGAGTGAAGTTTTTCGGCTGCGTTTTCGACTTTGTCCTGTAGCGCCGTGATTTGATCCTGTTTTACGTGGCTGGCAAGGAGTGAAGCGTCAAGTCGAAGACTGCCGTCATCGAATTTGCTTATAAGGGTCATTGGCATTCCCCCATACGGAAATAATTAATGGGGATAATACCATGTCGGAGGGTCCCGTGGCGCCTCCAGGCGAGTCCAACCGGTGGCGCCTTCAAGCGAGTCTTCGAGTTTGGAGGTGTATCAGTTACTATTATCTCCAACACCTCCAAGCTCGAAGACTCGCTTGAAGGCGCCACCGATGACTATACGCGCCACCGATTACGAGTAGTTGTAAAATCCTTTTCCGGTTTTGCGACCGAGATTTCCCGAGTTCACGAGTTCCCTGATTTTGGGGCATGGAGCGAATTTTTCGTTGTTGAAGCCTTTATACATGACTTCCATAATCGCAAGGCAGATATCAAGCCCGATCAGGTCGCCCAGTTCGAGCGGTCCCATCGGCATGTTCAGACACTTCTTCGCGATCAGGTCGATGTTCTCCGGGTCCGAAACGCCTTCCGAAAACGCCCACGCGCCCTCGTTGATGTAGGGCATCAGAATCCGGTTCGCGATAAATCCGGGGAAATCGTTCGACACACCCGGAATCTTCCCGAGATCAATCGCCATCTGGTTGACCACTTCGTATGTGTCATCGGATGTTTCTTTCCCGCGAATTATCTCGACGCCTTTCATGACCGGGACGGGATTCATGAAGTGCATTCCGATAACCTTGCCGGGGCGGTTTGTCGCGGACGCGATATTCGTGATCGGAATCGATGATGTATTCGACGCGAGTATCGTGTCAGGCGGACAATTTTTATCAAGGTCGGCGAAGAGTTCTTTTTTTACGTCCTCGACCTCGATAATCGCCTCGATCACAATGTCGGCATCGTAAACGCGGTCGACCGATGTTGAAATCCGTCCCAGAATTTCATCGGCTTTCGCCTGATCGATTTTTTCTTTCTTAACCAGGCGACCGAGTGATTTCTGGATCGCCGCCATGCCTTTATCTATAAACCGCTGCTCGATATCGACCATGGTGACATCAAATCCGGACGCAGCGCAGGTCTGGACGATCCCGTTGCCCATTGTTCCCGCACCGTAGACGATGACTTTTTTTATTTGCATGATTATGTCTCCTGATTAATTATCAAATGTTATTCTGATAAATGGTTTCTCCAGCCCGCTCGAATACAATTGCAACTTCATCCTCAGATCAGGGCGCAGCAAGCAGCGCCCCTACATGACATTGCTTTGACATCCTTTTGTAGGGGCGCTGCTTGCTGCGCCCTGGCTGCTTGCTGCGCCCTGATCGCTACATCCCTGTACCTCATGCCCGTTGTTCTTTGGTCTAACATCTGTTCGGATTCTCCTCATCTTCCGCCCATCGATACGGATTATTAAAAATATATTCCCGCTTGGTTTCCAATTCCTTCTCATTGCGAATAATCCGTTCATGGTAATTACGTTGCCAAAAGCGCTTTCCTTGTCTCGATATAATTTTATTAACTCCAATTGCTGAAATTGATTTAAATGCTCTGATCACATCACCTAATACAGGATTTTGAATTCCATCAACTTCCAACAGAACGAGAATGCCATGTAGATGATTTGGCATGACGATGTATTCATCAAGATCAACAGAAGGGAATCGCGTTGGTAAATCCTCCCATATTTTACGAACAAATTGCCCAGCTTCATTTAAAACCATTTTTCCATCAACAACATGTCCAAATAGACATTCCTTCTTTTCAACACAGATCGTTATGGAATACAAACCCGGTTGCGAATAATCGTAGCCTTTAAGGCGGATTGATCTACGATGATGAATATCAGGGTCATATTTTCCGGTCATGGATGTAACCACTATGTTATCGGATTTACAGGGCGCAGCAAGCAGCGCCCCTACGATTTAAATTTTATCCGATTTGAAATTATTTAAAAATTACATCAACACGAATTTCCTGTGTAGGGGCGCTGCTTGCTGCGCCCTGTTCACTGCGCCCTGTTCACTGCGCCCTGTTCACTGCGCCCTGTTCACTATACAAGCTCTATTGCCATTCCGACGCCGTTTCCGCCGCCGAGACAGAGCGCCGCGACGCCTTTTTTCCTGTCGCGCTGCTTCAGAGCATGGATCAATGTGACCAGAATTCTCGCGCCGGAGCATCCGATCGGGTGACCCAGTGCCACCGCGCCACCGTTGACGTTGATTAAATCGGTATCGATCCCAAGCTCCCTTGAAACCGCGATCTGCTGCACGCTGAACGCCTCGTTGAATTCCCAAAGCTCGAAATCATCCTTTGAAAATCCCTGTGCATAGATGGCTTTCACTGTCGGGATCGGTGTGAGCATGACCCATTCGGGATCGAGTCCGCCGATTCCTGTCGCGAGGATTTTCGCGATTGGTTTCAAACCTTTTTCATTTACCGCTTTCTCACTCGCGATTACAACCGCCGCGCCCGCATCGTTTGTCGATGACGCGTTTCCGGCTGTGACAGTTCCGTCCTTCTTGAATGCAGGACGAAGTTTTCCGAGCTTCTCCACGCTGGTATCCCTTCGCGGTCCCTCATCGACTTTGAACTCAACCGGGTCGCCCTTTCGCTGGGGAATCATAACCGGCACGATCTCTTCGACGAATCTGCCCTCATCGATTGCTTCGATTGCTTTGCGATGCGAGTTGTACGCCCAGTCGTCCTGTTCCTCGCGGGTGATCGAATATTTCTCCGCGACAAGCTCGCCGGTTATTCCCATGTGAAAGTCATTGAACGAGTCCCAGAGACCGTCATAGACCATCCCGTCGATAACCTGCTTGTGACCCATTTTGTAGCCGGTACGGGCAGCGGGCATGTAATATGGAACCATGCTCATCGATTCCATGCCGCCGGCGACAATGATATCCGCCATCCCGGCTTTTATTGTCATGTAGGCGAGATTCGCGGACTGGAGTCCCGATCCGCAGACCATTCCGACCAGATAGGCATTTTTGTCGGAAGGAACACCCATTCCGATCTGGACCTGTCGCGCGGGATTCTGTCCGAGATTCGCCGAGCAGACATTTCCCATGATTACCTGGTCGATATCCTCAGGCTTCACTCCCGACTGCTCAAGAGCGGCCTTTCCTGCGGTTATTCCCAGATCGATTGCTGATACGGTTTGAAGAGCGCCAAGGAATCGACCGACAGCGGTCCTTTTTGCGCCGACGATATATACATTTTCTGCCATGATTGTTGTGTCCTTTTGCGATTTGATGTATTTAATCCGATTTATCAGGATTCAGGCTGTTTTCCTGAGTGGGCAGGTATTATAACGCGGCTGTTTAATAGGGGTCAATGAGATTGTGAATTTTTTCACTAAATAATCGTGCGTTTCTATCGGGGACAGGCACGCAATTTTACCGCTTCAACTCAAATGGATAAAACGGAAAATCCGGAACGGTAAAATTGCGTGCCAGTCCCCTTAACCGAGTCTCTTTCACTGCATGCCTGTCCCCGATAATCGATAATTTATCGATTTTTTCCAATATTGATGTCAGCTTTTTGCTTTGAGAAACGTTATGCATATGGAATTACCTCATTAAACTCATGCTATAATGCCCGGGCTTTTTTGGCCCAGGAAAAATACAAAAGGAG
>CBDUUJ010000237.1:0-5108 GCA_965370205.1 uncultured bacterium | reverse complement strand
TGGGATTTAAACTTGAATTCACATTATATTTACGATGCTGTACAAGATGCCGATAATCCTAAGAGAGTAGTTGTGCTTTTGCATCATTTTCTAGAAGTAGGACAGTTCGTTGGAAAAGCAAGGTTGCGAGTATATGACGATATATTTAAGAAACCAGAAGATTTCAGGAGAGTTATTATTCCTCCAAACTCACATTCAATTGAAATTATCGGTGATTACATTTTTGTTGTTGATCCCCCTAATTCAATAATTAGACGTTATCACGATGAAGGTCCTGATGGAAATATTCAATTGGACGGCACTTATAATGACTTTGATGGTATTCCATATGATATTGAATTGGGCTCAGATGACTTGTTGTATGTTTTACGTGAAGGAGATGATAACAGACCAATTATAAAAATATCCTGGCCTGAAACAGGTCCTCCTAAAACTGTAGAAGAATGGGATTTACAGATGACGAATGGTGTGGATATTAATATCAGAAAGCCTCATGGGCTTGGTCTTGATTCAGAAAATAATGTATATATAACTGACAGGTTCACGTGTAGAATATTAGTATTCAGAGATAACGGGGAGATGCTGCTATCATTTGGTAATACAGGAGCTGTCGATGGAACTTTTACAGGACCATCTGATGTTGTCATTAGAGATGATGGAATGATTTATGTATCCGATATTGAAAACAAAGCTACTGATCTATTTAAAACTCCTCCTTCTCCATCAGGTGGAGATCCAAGAATAGGTTCAGCTACTAGCAGTATTCAATTGTTTACACCGATTAAATAACCAGAATATGGAAAATTAGCAAGAATTCTTTAAGTGGCTGGATTAATACCAGCCACTTTTTTACATTCTTAATGCTATAATCACCACGGTTTCATGAATCCCCACGTACGGTCGCATCTCGCTGTCCTTCTGGCTCTCATCGCAGCCGCGATCGCGGTCACATGGCCGCTCGTTCTTCACATGAACGACGGCATCCCCTACGGCGGCGACGGGTTCCAGTTTATCTGGAACGGATGGTGGTTCGATAAAGCGATGAGCGACCCCGACCTCTCTCTCTGGTGGACACCGTGGCAGTATCACTATGAACCATATTTCGGCGCGTCACTCGCGATCCACGATCTCAGCCCGTTGAACGCGTTCTTTCAATCGAAACTGTCAACGCTGTTCGGCGATTTCGGTGCGCAGAATCTGTTGATTCTTTTTCATTATGTGCTTGGCGCGTGGGGAGCATACATACTCGCGTGGTATCTGACCGGAAATCGCGGCGCGAGCGTGGTCGCGGGAGTCATCTACGGCTTCAGCGTCTTTCACGCGATGCACCTTTCGCAACTGAGCACTGTGTCGGCGGGATGGCTTCCGCTGAGCATTTATTATCTCCTGAAATACACGCGCGATGGCGGCTGGCGCGACGGTGTCCTGTCGATATTGATGCTCATCGCAGCCGCGCTGTCGTCCTGGTATCATCTCGCGTTCGCGGGAGTTGTGTATTTCGGCATCATGCTCATCGGGCAGATCGGACTGAAGGAAAATTTATCAGACGGTAAAAGATGGCAGCGGGCGATTATTGTATGGGCTGCATCAATCCTGATAATCAGCCCGTTACTGTTCAGGGCATGGTGGGAATCCGCCGGGCTTCCGGTCGAATGGCGCGTCGGGATCGGCAAGCTGTATTTCCTCGATCCCGCATGGCTGATAATTCCACCACCCGATCATCCGGTCTTCGGCGGACTATCGAAAATGCTTGTCGGGACGATCCCCGGAAATCCGACCGAAGGTGTCGCGTCGCTTGGGCTGGTCGCGATCGTGCTCGGAATCGCGGCATGGTTCAGAAAGAATCCGACAACCCGCGCATGGTGCTGGCTCGGTCTCGCGATTTTTCTGCTCGCGCTCGGTCCGACCCTGACCGTTCTCGGCTGGAAATCACCAATTCCCGGACCGTTTCAGATCTGGTCGATGATTCCCGGATTGAACCTCGTGAGAGTACCCGCAAGATTTGTCGAGCCGTTCACACTGACACTCGCTATCTCTGCTGCCGGATTCCTTGCGGGACTGTCATCAACCTGGCGGACGGGATGGCGTCGCGGGCTGATCCTGTGGGTGCTCCCGATTCTGATCCTGTTCGAGACAATGGTCGCGCCGGTTCCGATGGTCGGTTCGGAATATCGACATCCAGCGCTGGAAAAGCTTCCCGAAATCTACACCGAAGCTACCGGCGACCCGAATCCGCCCGATCTCATCGTCAATTTTCCCGTACTTCCCGAACGCGCGCAATTCTCTTTCCAGCAGACGATCCACGAAATCCCGACAGTGGACGGCGCGGTCTCAAATCCTCCACCCGGCGCAAGGGAATTCCTTTTCGGGTACAACTGGAATCCTGAATACCTCCGCGAGACAGGAGTGGACATGGTTTTGTATCAGCCGTGGGCCGCGACAAGTTCACTCAGCGAACATTTCCGTATCGGGGACAGGGAATACGAGCCGATCGAATTTTTCAGGGACTTGATGGGCTACAAAATCGCGTATGAGGATGAGAATTTGATTGTGTTCGTGCCTTGAACAAGCATGATTATGAAAATGAAATACTGTATCAGTGTCGCGACTTTCAGGGAGTGGTTTTTCACAACGGATGAAAAAAAATTGGTGTTTTAAAAAAGAACTGTAACTGGCCTCTTGACGCATAAATAACCATGTGGTAAAGAGTTAGTAACCGCACGTAGTATTTTTACCCCAAAATTTCACAATTTAAAACGAGGAGACAGGCCATGAAACTCGTATCCATCCTTTACGGCACTCTGTCTATCCTGATTGTCTGTTTGCTGCTCTTCACCGGCTGTTCCGGCGGAGACGCTCCTGTGTATCCCCAATTTTCTGTGGGTGAAATAAGCGGTCCGGATAGATTCTACGACAACAGTTTTCCAGCGTACAGTATTGAAGCTTACGGTGACTCTTCCATTACTTATGAATGGGAAGTCAGTCCGTCAGGCGCAGGTTATTTCGCAAACGCAGCCGTGCGGTTCGCAACCTTTTGTCCGTCACCGGTATCTTCCGATACCCCCATTGAGATCCGGGTCTCCGTTAAATCCGCCTTCCAGGGATCGGAAATCAGGAGATTGAATGTCTCTGTCTGCAGTACACCAGTCGAACTAAGTGGTGAACTGATTGTCAGCGAGATAATTGGCGCCGCTCAGGTCGCGGGATGTTCGTGGGTGACCTATGGCGTGGAGACAACGGGTGATACGGGAATCACGTATCAATGGAGCGTTGACCCTGCAGAAGCCGGGACTTTTACACATCCTGAATCGCGTTATACAAATTTTACGGCGCATTCTGTCGATGAACCTAAGTCCGCTCTCATAAATCTTGTCGTCGACTCGGATAACTTTCCACCGGTTGCAAGAACACTCGATATAACCATTGTACCCGGTCAGGAAGAGCCTGGTGGACTGAGCGTGAACAATATAACAGGCCCTGCATCTGCCACCGAATATTCGACAGTGTCATACTCAGTGATCGCACAGGGCGATACCGGGATCAATTACACATGGACCGTCGAGCCGGAACACATCGGATACTTCGACTCTCCCGAATCCCCTTCCACAAATTTCACAGTCAATCCCATCGAGAATGAAATCACGCATTCGCTGTCCGCCGAAATACAGGTCGCTGTTTCCTCCGACAATTACGGGCCTGTTATAAAAACCAGGAAGATCGCCGTCATTAATGACGGTCAGATAGTGGGCTGGATCGACTCTCCCACCGTGGTGCTGGAACAGGAAGAGGTCACTTACAGCATTAACGTGGACCCGTATTTCGATCCGCTCGTGGATTATCCCTTTCCGTTGAGGTGGGAATGCGATCCGATATACGCGGGTACATTTGTCGTCGCGATGGGGGGCGTAGGAGATCCTGATTATTTCATCTCCTCCGTCTACGTTCCCGAAGTAATTTTCAAGGCATCCGAAGTGCAATACGATACACCGGCGATAATTTCCGTATTCTACGAAGATGAGTTTGTTGACTCGGTCGACATCATGATTCTGGACGATTACGCCAAGACTCCTGAAAGTCACTGGTATGAGCCGTCCGGGATTATTGGCCCGGCAGAAGTTGTCGAAACATACACGGACGTATTCTATTTCAGCGTACCCGATGGCGATCCGGACTGGCACTACAACTGGTCGTGCGTCGTAATCGATGACTGGGGAAACGGAATGCCGTACTTCGGCCCATCGCCTCCACCGAATCCTCCGGGCACACTTGAGCCGACCCTGGACGAGAACGGTCTCTGGACCTGGCAGATCGTGGAGTTCATCACCGACAATATGGCGTGCGAAACCTGGGTTGAGATAACCGTTGATTGCCCGGGAGGACCCCATTCTTTCATCACCGCAATTCGGACCATACCTCAACCGTGCATATATGTCAGTGAAATCTGGCCACCGTTGTACTGGTCCGAGTTCGATGATGGCCAGCCCTCACCGCCGATCAATCCCGAGAAGCCCTGGTTCGATATGACTTTCACCACCCCCTGGGGTGAGCCGGTCGAGATCGGGAACGGTGACATCGTTCGCCTGTTTGTGACTGTCGACAGTTATTTTTCCAGCGATTTCGTAAGGTGTTCATGGGAAACCTACCCGGAAGGAGTTGTCCACTTCTGGGGAGATATGCCGTTCGAGCAACCCACGGATATCGAGGCGCAATGGATGGACTGCGGAAATAAAATCTGCGATCCGGAATATCCGGGGCTTTGCGGAAGTCATTACTATCTGCCCGGTGGAGCAATGGACATAGTCGCGTGGGTTGAGATCACGAGCCACACGAGCGAGGAATTCGACCTGTGGCTGACTCTCGAATCGGCATGGTGCAACACCGCCATAAGGGTAATGCGTTTCAATGAGGAATAACTCGTATTCGCCATCCGGGTCCTGAGATGTAGAGTTATTTGCGTGCGGTAAGGACCCGGATGGTTTTTTTATCCCGCACCGCACCATTTTCATTTACATACTGCAGCCTGACATCTCGCGAAACTGTCTCATTATTATGAACCTACTAGTCTATTGATAAACTATCGATTGATTTTAACTCGTAGAACAGCACGG
>CBDUUJ010000236.1:0-5111 GCA_965370205.1 uncultured bacterium | reverse complement strand
TAAAGCAGATGCACCCACAAGCATCATTCTCGGCTGACGCCTCGAATGATGCTTGTGGGTGCCACCCGGAAACGGTTTATCCAGCAATAAATGCACTTCTTCAACAGCCCCGTGCTGTTCTACGGGTTGTTTTTCCTGCTGCAGGTTCTCCCCGGTCCTGGGAGAAGAACCCCTTTTTTATGTCTGGAGTGATATTTTCTAAATGAATTGATTCCAATTTAATACCGATTACCGATAAATCGAATCAATATAAAACCCCTTTGCAATTCATATATAACTCATGCCCTCCCCGGTATGACAATATTCTGTAGGGCTTTATTGGGAATATTCACGCCCCTGGAGCTATCTATGAAGCGACAACGAGCCGCCTTAACAGCCTTGATACTTATTGAAATCCTGCTGCTTTTTCTGGGATGTCACGGAGACGGGCACGATCTTCTCGCTCCATCTCTGGATAATGATCCCGGAAACATGCTCACGGATGAGATCGCAGCGGATTCATCCGGTGCCACTCCTCCCGCCCTTTGGGGATATTACGAGATTGTTTACGACCCCCTGGAGCACAATATTGATGCAATACCCCTTCGTGGCCCGGCGTTCGCTTTCAATGTAGTCACATTCCTGCAGCCCCCTTCCGGTTCCGCATACAACATGGGCATAGAGATCCTGGATGATTCCCAGTTCCTCAACACCGGACGGATCGACACGAGGGTGCTTCTGCATCATCCGTTTCCCGGACAGGATTTCTACACCGGATTCGATGTCTGCGGCATTTTTATCACCGAGGGATCGATGATCTCCCCTGTAAATCCGAAATTGAACTACGCTGACCCGGCGGTCGATCCGATCCTGCTCAACCGGGATGGCCACACGCGATGGATGAATCCCGCCGAGTTCCTTACCGGCGATGTTTTCGGTTACGAGTCCGGCTTCTGGGGTACAAGCGAATCGAGCGAGAATTCCGGTTTCGTCGCAGGTGCAACGCTGAATCCGTACAAATACTTCGCGCATGAACTGGGACCCGCCGAGTCGCTGTATGAATGGCTACAGGATAGCGAGAGCATAATGAACAGGGGAATTTTTCCTTCCGGATCATCATGCTCCCGCGATTACGAGCTTCAGTTCCCGATCGTGGATAACCAGATCGTTTTTATTTATAACTACGCGGTTCTTGCCAACTGGGTGGAGCCTGACTATGTGCCTGTAATCAATCCTGCCAAGGATTTTCCGCCGGAAGCCAATGCTCTTTATCCTCAGCATATCTTTGTAACCGACAACTCGGAGGTTTATCACACTCCATCTCAGGCCGGCGGGACGCTCTCCTTTGAAATCGAAATTTTCGACTGGGATGTATTTCTCAATTGGAGCAGCATACCCAATGAGGTCTCGAAAATTACAATCTGGAGCGATGAATCCCTGGTACCGGGCGGCTCAGTTGAATTTCTCTCAACCGAGGTCGAGTGGAATTCCGGATTCCTTGCGTCCACCTCGGTGGCATCGATAGAGATATTCGATGCAGTACCGTCCGCGTCGGGGGATTCGAGCATATGGATCGCGATAGAAAGCGCAAATCCATCGAGCTACTATCAGGGATTCGACGCGGAAGTGCCGGATGATCCCATCGCAGCCTATATGCATGTCCCCATACAGGTAGCGGACTGCCCCAAGGCTTACATGGATCACTTTGGAACAAACGCGGCGGGTACCGGAACAATTATCCAGAATATGGAAATCACAGGCGAGAATTTCATTGATGGAGAGGACCTTGGAGCATGGCTTGAGATCGTTGAAGCCGGTGGTGAGGATGTTTCAGGTGAGGCCTTCGAAATTACCGGATTTAACGTAACTTACATTGACTCAAATAGAATCACTGCGGATTTCGACTTCACCAGCGCACCGATGGGTAACTACGCCTGCGGCTGTATCAATGGATGCGGCGAAATTACCACACCGGAAGAGAATGAATCGGTGGATAAAAACGCCGGTTTAATGGTTGTGCCGCCGACACCGTTCGAGATCGAGCTGTCCACCGGGAGAACTACTTCCACGCCTGCAAGTATTGATGTCCTGTATTTATCCTGGAGCATGGTCGAAGAAGCTGATTATTATTATCTCTATGTTAAATGCAGCGATACGAACGGAAACGTAATATCGAGTGATCTCCTGGGAATGTCCGTCAGTACGTCTTATGCCATTCCCATCAATTCACTTCCGCTCTACGGAGCGGGAATTATCGAGACATGGGTCAGCGCTGTTTATGAGGATGAAGGATCAAATACATTCGAATCATTCCCAAGCCAGTCCGGGTACATGTTCTTCCATGGATTTGAATCCGGTCTGGGTATGTGGAGCACTCTCGCCGAGAATAGCATGACTCTCGAATTCGTCAGATCATCCGTCGATTCGGCATATGATGGCTCGTGGGGACTTAAAACCCTTGGTTATGTTCCCTGGTCTCCCCCGATCTGGATTGCCTTTGCCACTCCGCCCATTCCCGAGGTTGATGGCGCCACCACCGTGCACTTTGAATTCCTTCACAGGTACAGAGGAATAATTGCATCCAACGGTTACCAGGTCGGATGGTGCAGTTCTCTGCCGGCTAATGGAGATCCCACCGTGCTGGACTATAACCCATTAACAACTGTTTCTTACGGGCATGATTATCCGGATGATAACTGCTCCGCCCTGCGAATCGAGTTCAATATAGATTACATGGAGGATTACAACTTCCAGTCGAACCTTGCAGACTGGGAAGGATGGTATCTATCTGGATTTGATGCATCGAATATCATCGGCAATGGTCAGCCGGACTACCTGATAATAGGCATGGCAGGCGACGATTTCGACCTGCTTGACATTTGCATCGACGAGGTTGCTGTCCTTATTTACTGATCTTCCGGATTTATTTTTCGATCCTTCACATAATGAATAAATGCGAGATCGAAGGATCACTCGGGGGCCGTGCAAGCGGCCCCTTCTCATTTCCATCCATAATATTCGAGTACTTGCCCGATCTCTCCATGTATGCGATGATTGCGGTTGAATCAATGCCCGATATCAAACAGGATGAGTTAATAAAGGCGATCGCGGAAGGATTGAGCTTTCCCGAGAGCGACGATTTCGATAAGGCGGTTGAAAAACTGCGGGAATTTTCCCCTGCCCGGATTTGCGACACTTTTAAATCATTCCTTGATGATCCCGATGCCGGGCTTGCGCTGGGTGTCGCGCGAGCGGTCGGAATGCTGAATTGCTGTGAGGCTGCCGATCTCATGCTTGGACTTGTGCATGAACCCGGCAAATGGTTCAGCCATGCGGAACGCGCCGCGATCCTGTTCGAAGCGGTTCAGACTCTCGGCATCATCAGGATTTCCGAGGCGGTCGACCCGCTTCTGGAAATGCTCAGATTCTCTCACGATCCCGAACTGCAGATGGCGGTTGTCCGGGCGATTGGAAATATCGGCTCCCCGGACAGCATCGATTCCCTGATCGATGAAATGGAAACGAATCCCCCAATCGCGCTGTCCGCCGCCGGTGCGATTGTCCAGATCGGCGGCGACAAGGCGTTTCATGGTCTTGTGAGGCTACTCTCCATTGACAACGATATGATCCGGTCCGCATCGGTATGGGCACTCGGCACTCTTCACGATGAACGGGCAATCCCGCATCTGCTTGAACTCATCAGGCACAGCGATTCATTCCTCAGACGGGATATCGCATGGGCGCTCGGACAGATCGGCGGACTCAAGGCGCGAATAACTCTGGGCGCTCTGAGTCAGGCCGACACCGATCCGGGAGTCAGACACGAAGCCGCCCGCGCGATCAAATCAGGAGCCGTGCTCGGGAAATATCGGAACGATCCCCGTAAAGACTCTGCTGAATAACGAGGATTTTCTATCATATTGAGAGAATTCATCACCTTCAGGAATTCGATCCCATCCCCAGTATTTACGCCCCCCGCTGTAACCCGCATTGATACCGGCCTGTAGAAGATTCTCGTTTATCAGGAGTAAATAACCACTGATGGCATGAATTATGCGCTTATGAAGGCACATATCTAGAAGCGTAAGGAGTGTCATCATGAAACGGTTACTTTCCCCACTACTGATCTTTCTAACCATTGTCTCGCTGATGAGCGCACTCGGCTGCGGATCCGGTATTTCGGAATCTGCATCCCCTGTGATGCCTTCAGTATCTGAATTCATGGACACCGCCGCAGAAAATCACGATACCGGCGTTCTTGGTGTTTACGACATTGAATTCGATCCCGGGACATTGCATCTCGAAGCTGTCGAGTCGCGACAGGCCGATCAACATTTCGACATTACTTCAATTATTCAACCCAACATGACCTTCGGCCTGGTCCTGTATAACCCATCGACCCAGCAGCTCATCTTCGACGTTTTCATTACAAATCCGGGAGCAATCACCGTGTACGACCTGAGAGGTATCTTCCTGACACCTCCGGGATCAGGCTACGCATTGCAGAATCCCGATGACTACACGGCATTGTTCAATCCATTCGGACCCGGTGTGGTCAACCCGTTCCGAGCGTACGCAAAAGCAACACCCGGACGTTCCTTTGTTCCCGGCGCAACCCATGTCGAGCAGTTCCAGGTTCAGCTTCCACCCGCTTCGATGCTGCCATTTAAATTCAGGCTGCTGATCGAATGCTCCTGGCCCGCAAACTGCGATGAACCCTATGAGATATCAAATCAGACTCTCAGTAACCCGGTCAGCTCAGTTACCTCCGGGATTATTACACTCGATGTATTCGACCACCAGAACGATGTCTACAAGGTTACGGTCGACACTACACCGATCACCGGCGGAATAACCTATCTTCTAAATTCCGGCACAACGCTATGGAAAGGTGGAGTTCTGAATACCGCGGGAGCAGCGCCCGGTGTTTACCAATGCCTGATAATCGCATCGAGTACAGGATCCAACGACTCCCTTTTCGATTACATCAATATAACAGTCGGTAGCGGAGGCTCTTCGGCTCCCCCTCCTCCTCCGCCACCGCCGGTAACGCCGCCGCCCCCTCCTGTGCCTCCGCCACCTCCTCCGCCGCCGCCACCTCCGCCGCCACCACCTGTGCCACCACCGCCTCC
>CBDUUJ010000235.1:0-5139 GCA_965370205.1 uncultured bacterium | reverse complement strand
AACAAAATATATCTTTCGGGGACCCCTGCATTTCGAAGACGAAATGAGGTGTCCCCAGTTCATATCCTTTTATTGTCCCCAGAGTTAATCAATTATTAGCTGCTAAAATTGATCTTACTTCGTGAAAAATTCACCCGGACCCTGTGGCCAGCCGGTGAAACGAATCTTGTTGAAAATGAATCCACTTAACAGTTTCGGGAAGAAATCGGTCGATTTCTGCGGCATCCGCTCACCCGCCATCGCGACATCTTTCACTTCATCAACCTTCGTCTCGTTCAGGATGAACAATGCGTTACCGTTGGGATCGGCGTGAAGAGCATCCATGCCGTCCTTGATTTCACGGAAATATTTCACGTTCGTCTGCAACGCGAGCTTTTCGGCATCGATTCCGAGAATCTCCTCAAGAAGCGCCACATGCAGAACATTAACATCCAGCAGACGCCACGCGTCCGAGTGATCTCCCGGAAGGAGCTTTTTCATAGTCGCGTCATCCCTGAGTGTGAGAACCGCGCATTTTTTATCCCTGAAATGCACGGCGACCGCATGACTGCCCTTCTCGGCGGCTTCCTCAAGTTTCTTTTTAAGAAATCCTCCACCCTTTTCGCATCCCTCGCATGACGGGGCTGTCTCGATATCGAAATGAACGCCTGCTTTTTTCAGAAAATCCTCGCTCGAAAAACCCGGGACGGAATGAACGTAGCGGTGTGTCGGCAGAACGACAAGCCCCGGATCATCCATGCTGATCAGTGTCATCAGGCAGTTCTCCGGAAGCTCGGTTCCCTGCGCGATGAGTCCGATCAGGTCCATCGCCTTCATGTAATTCCGCGCGGTCTCTGTGCGATGATGCCCGTCCGCGATGAACAGGTCATGGGGCGCGAGGATATCCTGGACTGCTGAAATATCATTCTCATCGGTGATCGACCACAATCTGTGGGTGCAGTCGAAATCATCTTTTGCAACCGCGATCGGGTCATTCGCGCCCGCTTCCTTATCGAGAATGGCGTTGATTTTTCCTTCAGGGTCGGGATAGAGAATAAAAATGTGTCCGGTATGGCTCCCGGTCGCCCACATGAGATTCAGCCGATCCGCCTTCGGACCCTCAAGAGTTTTTTCGTGAGCTTTAACTTCCGTTTCGCGGAGGTTAACGAGAAGGGTCACGCCTTTTCTGACACGTGTGACTCCCCCGACCGTGTACTCCTGGTAATACGGATAAATCGCGGGCACGGGATCGCGGACAAGAATTCCGTCACTCATCCATTCATCCATATACCCCTGCGCGCGGAGATAGCGATTATCTGTCGGGGAATCCGGCTCGGTTTTCGCTTTGATAATCCTTGTGAAATTATTCGGATGCCTTTGATAATAAGTGTTCATCAAATCATCCTTGATCTTGTCGTACGGCTGAGCGACAACAGCGCTCAGATCACCGACCTTTTCAGCGTTGTACCGTATTCCGCGAAATGGAAAAACCTTGATCATTTTCTGGTCCTCGTTTTTTGTTTTATTGAAAATGCGACAGATCGACCGGTTCGCCCGCCTCGTCCACCGCGACAGCGATTCCGGTAATTGGAACCTCAAGCGGCGGATCGAACTCGCTTGTACCGATCAACCAGTCCGGATCATCGACAGTAATGCCCGCCTCCTCGGTTTCAGCGTATCCGAACAATACAAATCCATCCAGAAGACCGCCCGGAAAATTGATAAACGGATGATAGCTGAATCCGCCCGGTTTATATTCGCCCGCCTGCAGATATTCAACCGGAGTTCCCGGCTCGAATGGATTCTCGGGAAGATGGAAATCAATCCGTTCCAGAACTTTGCTGAAATCATCGGGATATTCACCTGTCTCAAGGCGGAATTGCGATATCACCTGGCTTATTGTCGCGAGTCCTCTCAACTGGAAAATACTTGCTTCAATACCCATACGGGGGGGACGGTTGGTCTGTCCGACCCATTCCGGCACCGAGTCGTCAGCATCGCCGTTTACATCATCCACAGTGCCGTCAGGCATCTGAGACGAAGGATGCGAGACATCCGGCAACGGGGGCGGTTTCACCACTTCCCTCTGTGGACCGGGATTCACAAGCATGGTCAGGAAATACGCGATAATCACGCACACGACAAGAATCATCCCGAGAATCGCGAGTCCGCTCAGTGAAGAACCTTTTTTCTCCTGCCCGACAGGATCATCCATGGGGTCTTTTTCAGACGAATCGTTCATGGCTGTCTCCCATATTCCGAAAACGCGAGGTTATCCGCCTCGCGTTGGGAGTATACACGAAAACTGATATACTGTCAGACGCCGAATTCCTCTCGAAGAACCGCGACAACCGCTCCGCCGACCTTCCTACCGGCCTCTTTGGTGGACGCTCCGATATGCGGTGTAAGTACCACATTGGGATGGGCGATTAAAGCGTTTCCGGCCTCAGGCGGCTCAACCTCGAAACAGTCAAGCCCCGCGGAGAACACAGTGCCGTCGTTCAGGGCATCCAGAAGGGCGGCCTCATCGATTGTTCCGCCACGTGCGGCGTTGACGATGACAGCTCCTTTTTTCATCTTCCCGAATTCCTCAGGACCAAGCACGGGTTTTCCCTCAAACGGAATGTGAAGCGTCATGAAATCAGCCTGTTTCAGAAGCTCATCAAGTCTGACCATTTTAACCTCTTCCATCGGGCTTCCGTCAGTGTAAAACCCCTCGTAGACATCGTACGCAATGCAATCCATCTCGAATGCGAGCGCGCGTTTCGCCACAGCCTGCCCGATCCTGCCGATACCGATAATTCCAAGCGTTTTACCGGCAAGCTCGACCCCTTTCAGCTCTTTCTTGATCCATTCGCCGTTTTTCATCGTGACTGTCCCGCGTCCGATATGCCTTGCGCATGCGAGCATCATCCCGAAGGCAAGCTCTGCGACGCTGAGAGTCGATGCGGTGGGTGTGTTTCTGGTCTTGATGCCCTTTGTTTTAGCGTATTCGTGGTCGATATTGTCGATTCCGACCCCACCTCTCACAATTACCTTGAGATTGCCGGCTTCCGCAGCGGCATCGATAGCGGGTTCGCGGACCTTGGTCGCGGACCGGACCACGATCCCGTCGTATTTGCCGATTGTCTCGGCAAGGCCTTCGGGAGTCTGCCCGATAACGACATCGACATCGAAATAGTTCTTCATTTCCTCGATGGCGGAATCGGCCATCTGGTCGCAGACCATTACTTTGGGTTTATCAGTCATTGTTCTTTTCCTTTGATTTTAAGAATTGTCCGCTCCCTCACGGTCACGGTTCTGATATTGGAAATTGTCCGCTTCCTCACGGTCACGGTTCTGATATTGGAATTGTCCGCTCCCTCACGGTCACGGCTCTGAATTTGGAATTGTCCGCTCCCTCACGGTCGCGGCTCTGAGTTGCGGCTCTGAGAATAAAAACTGAGATTAAAAACCTAATATTCTGTCAATCACACCGAGAAGTCCGAGGATATCGATCAGTGTTGTATCGGCCATGTGGGCGATCCGGAATGTTTTCTCCTTCAGTTTTTTGCCGTAACCGTTGGAGAGCATCACGTTGTATTTTCTGAGATCCTCGTTCAGTTGCGCGACATTGATAATGTGATCGTCATCATTGCCATCTCTTCGGTTATCAATGCAGGTCAGGGTTTTGCTCGCGTATTTCCGTTCTTCGGCGAACAGCCCAAATCCGCGCTCGATAGCCCAGTCCTGGACCACTTCGGCCAGTTCCGCGTGACGGGCGAAGCGATTCTCAAGCCCTTCCTCATTGATGATGTAATCAAGCTGGGCGCAGAGAGCAAACAGGTGCGGGATCGCGGGGGTGGTCGGGGTGTTGCTCTTCAGGTGGCTCTCAAGGAGTGCCTGGAAATCGAAGTAGTAGCCCTTGCCTTTTGCATCCTTGCTCTTTTCAAGCGCTTTTTCAGTGACCGCGCAAACTGTGAGTCCCGACGGAAGCCCGAAGCATTTCTGCATCCCGGCAAGGAGCACGTCCATGCCAAGCTCGGTGAAATCGATCTTCATGCCGGCCATCGCAGAGACAGCATCCACGCACACCGATACGTCCGGATATTTCTTCCAGACCTCGGCGATCTCTTCGATAGGTCCCAGCACTCCGGTGGATGTCTCGTTGAGCACGAAGGTCATGCAGTCGTAGTCGCCGGTCGCGAGACGGTCATCCACCATTTCCGGCTTTATTGCCTCGCCCCATTCGACATCATGGAGGTCGGCGTCGATTCCGCAGGCTGTTGTCACCGAGTGCCATTTCTTCGAGAACGCGCCGTTCGCGAAATTGATGCATTTTTTGTGACAGAGATTTCTCACTGAGCCTTCCATCACGCCAAACGCCGATGAGGTTACAGTGAACACCGGTCCGGAAGTGTAGAGAAGCTTTTGGAGATTGGGCTGAATTTTGTCGTAGAGTTCCTTGAACTCCGGAGCGCGGTGACCGATCTGGGGAGTGGCCATCGCGAGAAGATTTTCCGTTCGGACCTCGCTTGGTCCCGGGATGAATAAACGTCTGTGGTTAGGCATTTTACGTCCTCCTGTGGAGGTGATATTTTCCAATATGGTATTCCCTAGGAAAGGGCGAAAAAGATAACAAATAGCAAAGGGAAAATACAACATTAACAGGGGGAATTCAGGGGATTTTTTTCAGAATATCAGGGATAAGGAAATCGGTTTCCCACACCTCCAAGCGAATCTGTCCGGTGGCGCCTCCAAGCGAGTCTGTCCGGTGGCGCCTCCAAGCGAGTCTTCGAGCTTGGAGGTGTTTCAGATTTATTTATTTCCCGCACCTCCAAACTCCGCTGACGCTCCGTTTGGAGGCGCCACCGGGTATTAACAGAATTATACGGATGTATTAACAGGATTGGATATCACTCCGGAAGCTCGGCGACTACCCAGCCGATATCGGGTTTCAGCATGAGATTGATTTCATAATCATCCCATTTGACGTTAATTCCGAACCCGAACATTGATAATTCCGGCTCAGGAGTCGCGGGAGCATCCGACCTTGCGGGAATCAGCACATGCACCCAGTCGGAATCGCGAACCGGCTCCGCAGTCGACCGGAAATAGCATGTCGAATCCCTTATGTCCCATGTCGTTTCCTGACGTTCCGATTTATCGACCGTCTCAACC
>CBDUUJ010000234.1:0-5153 GCA_965370205.1 uncultured bacterium | reverse complement strand
TATCAGATTCATCGGGATCAATCTGGATCGAAATAAGTTGTGTCGGAGCAATCGGAGGCTGGAGGAAATTCACGACATTAACCATGAAACTCGCTCCGCGAATTGGAACGATCTCAGCGGATGCGGTTTCCGGGTCGATGAACACATCCCAGATTCCCCAGCAGACCCGTCCAGCCGGGGATGATATGTTTTGTGTTGATAAATCAGGCTGCGCGGGGGGAGATATATGGCTCTGATTTCCGGCGCATGAAAGAAAAAAAACCATGAGGATGGTTAATGACAATAAACCTCTCAATGAACGCATAGGTGACTCCTTGGCAGTATATGGAGATAAGGATAAAATATTCGATACAGGTTTGCAAGAAACGTCATATGGTAATGCATTATGATTTCAACTTTTATTCATCCTGGAATGCATAAAACGAGCCGCCCTTAGTGCTAACAAATACTGTTCCGTCAGGGGAAATCGCAGGCGATTTAGTGCGTATTTCGCCCCCGATATCCATCTCCCAGACAAGGTCGCCATCGGTGGTTATGCAGTGGAAAACACCATCGTTATTCCCGACATAAACGTGACCGGCTCCATCAAGAACAGGACTGGTAATAAAAATCTCATTTGACGTTTCGTAGTCCCAGATGATGTCGCCGTTATCCTGATCCAGGCAGTACAATTTGTGGTCATTGCACCCGACATAAACACGGCCGTCATCACCGACAGCCGCACAATTGTGAATTCCGCCATCAAGGTGTGTATTCCATATGACTTGCCCGTTGTAATTCAGGCAGCAAATATTATAACCATGACTCCCGACATAAATACCCAGGGGGCCCAGCGCGGGACAGGCATTTATGTCACCGATGCCGGTATTTTTCTTCCAAATCTCATTCCCCTGCTGGTCCAACGCATAAACCATGGATTCATGGGCAGCGAAATATATGGTTCCATCACTGCGGACCGTTGGCCCGCCGCAGATCGAAAGGTCCCCGGTGTCATAGGCCCATAATTCGTTACCCAGCGGATCGACCTTGACCAGGAATCCCGCCCATGTTCCGAACAGGACACACCCATCCGGCAACACTGCAATTCCACCATCAATGCTTTGGTATGAGAAAGGCACCATCCAGAGAAGTTCACCATTTTTATCAATATGATAAAGCTCAATACCAACACCGCTGATACTGTGACCGACATAGACGCTGTCATCGGGTCCCACGGACGGGCAACTGTAGCCACCGCCTCCGCCGAGTGGATATGACCATACGACCTCGCCATCCGTCCCGATACAGTTGAGATTACCTGAACCGACCATAACCCGTCCCATGCTGTCGACCGCATAGCCACTATAAAGGCCATAGTAGGAAACCGGCACCTCCCATGTGAACTTGACATTATCCGTCACCGGACCCACCGCGCCTGTATAAGCGGAGCGGGAAAAACCCTTTCGAAACATCGGCCAGGCATTCTCATCCCCCTGCGTGATTATCGGGGCCTCGAAGATTCCATACGCGGCAAGGGGCCCGTCTGGATATTCATAGCCGGATATTCCGGGTATCTGCGGCTCATAGGTCGTCACATTAGCGGACGTTACCCTCACGATCAGCATTTGATCGTCCACTCCGTTTGGAGTCACATTCTCTATCGTAACCGGGATTCTCACAGCGGTTAAATTGCCGGGAACAAGCTCCGCAAGGGCAAGGTTGAGAACGACCGGTGCGGGGAAAAGTGTCGGTGATGCAATTGTGACCGTATCAATTTCCTGGGTCACCGAACCGAGATTGCCGTCGAGCTGCCAGTCGCGCACCTCGACATAGAGATTCAGGTTTCCGCCGAAGGACGAGCCGTTTTCGTAATATGCCGTCGATCCGGCGTTGATTATTTTTATCTTGTACGCTTCCGCCATGTTTGCTTCCGGCAGGAAATCATCGGGAGTATACGGCGCTATGGCAAGGGGATTCGGGGGTGCCCAACTTGCGCTGATAGCATATTTATAATGGAAAACCGTACCGGGGAACTGAAGCACATAACGTCTCGAGTTTATTCCGGGTTCCTCCGATGAGAAAAACCCACGCGCTGCGGGATCGGGATCGAATGGCTCATTTGTATCAAGGTCATCGCAGAAATATTTAAACGCGTTTAGAGTATGTGTGCTCGTCCAGTTGTGATTCGCCAATGCACCCTCTGAATATCCCAGCAATGTGCCATAAGTGGTAAATTCAGGCTGATTCCACCATCGGGTCCAGCCGTCGGGATTCTGTAAAAGAGTTGCAGGTGGCAGGCTGACAAGGATATCCGGCTCGCTTGGCGATGAGCAGGACGTCCAGTCATCCAGAACAATCCCCATGACATCGAATCCTGCGAACTTGGTACCCGGAAACGGATGCTGGATCGTCACGTCGCAGACCACAAGACCATTCAATGTATCAGATTCATCGGGATCAATCTGGATCGAAATAAGTTGTGTCGGAGCAATCGGAGGCTGGAGGAAATTCACGACATTAACCATGAAACTCGCTCCGCGAATTGGAACGATCTCAGCGGATGCGGTTTCCGGGTCGATGAACACATCCCAGATTCCCCAGCAGACCCGTCCAGCCGGGGATGATATGTTTTGTGTTGATAAATCAGGCTGCGCGGGGGGAGATATATGGCTCTGATTTCCGGCGCATGAAAGAAAAAAAACCATGAGGATGGTTAATGACAATAAACCTCTCAATGAACGCATAGGTGACTCCTTGGCAGTATATGGAGATAAGGATAAAATATTCGATACAGGTTTGCAAGAAACGTCATATGGTAATGCATTATGATTTCAACTTTTATTCATCCTGGAATGCATAAAACGAGCCGCCCTTAGTGCTAACAAATACTGTTCCGTCAGGGGAAATCGCAGGCGATTTAGTGCGTATTTCGCCCCCGATATCCATCTCCCAGACAAGGTCGCCATCGGTGGTTATGCAGTGGAAAACACCATCGTTATTCCCGACATAAACGTGACCGGCTCCATCAAGAACAGGACTGGTAATAAAAATCTCATTTGACGTTTCGTAGTCCCAGATGATGTCGCCGTTATCCTGATCCAGGCAGTACAATTTGTGGTCATTGCACCCGACATAAACACGGCCGTCATCACCGACAGCCGCACAATTGTGAATTCCGCCATCAAGGTGTGTATTCCATATGACTTGCCCGTTGTAATTCAGGCAGCAAATATTATAACCATGACTCCCGACATAAATACCCAGGGGGCCCAGCGCGGGACAGGCATTTATGTCACCGATGCCGGTATTTTTCTTCCAAATCTCATTCCCCTGCTGGTCCAACGCATAAACCATGGATTCATGGGCAGCGAAATATATGGTTCCATCACTGCGGACCGTTGGCCCGCCGCAGATCGAAAGGTCCCCGGTGTCATAGGCCCATAATTCGTTACCCAGCGGATCGACCTTGACCAGGAATCCCGCCCATGTTCCGAACAGGACACACCCATCCGGCAACACTGCAATTCCACCATCAATGCTTTGGTATGAGAAAGGCACCATCCAGAGAAGTTCACCATTTTTATCAATATGATAAAGCTCAATACCAACACCGCTGATACTGTGACCGACATAGACGCTGTCATCGGGTCCCACGGACGGGCAACTGTAGCCACCGCCTCCGCCGAGTGGATATGACCATACGACCTCGCCATCCGTCCCGATACAGTTGAGATTACCTGAACCGACCATAACCCGTCCCATGCTGTCGACCGCATAGCCACTATAAAGGCCATAGTAGGAAACCGGCACCTCCCATGTGAACTTGACATTATCCGTCACCGGACCCACCGCGCCTGTATAAGCGGAGCGGGAAAAACCCTTTCGAAACATCGGCCAGGCATTCTCATCCCCCTGCGTGATTATCGGGGCCTCGAAGATTCCATACGCGGCAAGGGGCCCGTCTGGATATTCATAGCCGGATATTCCGGGTATCTGCGGCTCATAGGTCGTCACATTAGCGGACGTTACCCTCACGATCAGCATTTGATCGTCCACTCCGTTTGGAGTCACATTCTCTATCGTAACCGGGATTCTCACAGCGGTTAAATTGCCGGGAACAAGCTCCGCAAGGGCAAGGTTGAGAACGACCGGTGCGGGGAAAAGTGTCGGTGATGCAATTGTGACCGTATCAATTTCCTGGGTCACCGAACCGAGATTGCCGTCGAGCTGCCAGTCGCGCACCTCGACATAGAGATTCAGGTTTCCGCCGAAGGACGAGCCGTTTTCGTAATATGCCGTCGATCCGGCGTTGATTATTTTTATCTTGTACGCTTCCGCCATGTTTGCTTCCGGCAGGAAATCATCGGGAGTATACGGCGCTATGGCAAGGGGATTCGGGGGTGCCCAACTTGCGCTGATAGCATATTTATAATGGAAAACCGTACCGGGGAACTGAAGCACATAACGTCTCGAGTTTATTCCGGGTTCCTCCGATGAGAAAAACCCACGCGCTGCGGGATCGGGATCGAATGGCTCATTTGTATCAAGGTCATCGCAGAAATATTTAAACGCGTTCAATGTGTGCGTGCTCGTCCAGTTGTGATTCGCCAATGCACCCTCTGAATATCCCAGCATTGTTCCATAGGTGGTAAATTCAGGCTGATTCCACCATCGGGTCCAGCCGTCGGGATTTTGTAAAAGAGTTGCGGGCGGCAGGCTGACAAGGATATCCGGCTCGCTTGGTGATGAGCATGACGTCCAGTCATCCAGAACAATCCCCATGACATCGAATCCGCAGAATTTGGTGCCGGGAAACGGATGCTGGATGGTCACGTCGCAGACCACAAGACCGTTCAGGGTATCAGATTCATCGGGATCAATCTGGATCGAAATAAGTTGTGTCGGAGCAATCGGCGGCTGGAGAAAATTCACGACATTAACCATGAAACTCGCTCCGCGAATTGGAACGATCTCAGCTGATGCGGTTTCCGGGTCGATGAACACATCCCAGACTCCCCAGCAGACCCTCTCGCCGTCTGAAGCTGCCGATTGATTTGTACTTTGGGTAATATCCGGAGATATTTGAGGCTGATTCCCGGCGCATGAAAGAAGAAACATCCCCAGCACCACCGAGAGAACAATAAAACCGATGAAACGCATTGTAATCACCTGTT
>CBDUUJ010000233.1:0-5178 GCA_965370205.1 uncultured bacterium | reverse complement strand
TGACTGAGGAGGAGTACAGGCGTTTGGAGTATTACGGTGGCTCACTGGAGGGTTTGATGCTTTCGTGCGCGGGTGGAGACCTTCTAAGCGAGGCTGACAAGGACATGGCGGTAGTTGTAGATGTGCATACGGCATTCGGGACAGTGCTCCAGGAGGCTACCGGACGAGTTGGAGCTATTTACGTTGTTGTTCCTGTCGATGGTGAGCTGTATCTCACAAGAGGCGCGGTTTTCACGCACTATGAGTTTACACATCCAGCCTCAGACCGTCTGACAGATGAGAAATGGCGAGAGATGCTTGACGCCGGGGAGCAGCCACCGTTCGCAGAATGGACGGATAGTTTCATGGTTACGATTGAGACACCCATGAAATTTGAAAATATTGACTCCGGATGTTGATTCAGGAATATTGATTAAGGACTGATATCTTGGTCCCGATACGAAATATCTTCATCGCGATTCTGCTGGTCGCATTGATCTGTGTTAGCGCAGAACCCGTTTACAGCTCTCAGGGAACGGTCACTCTGGCGGCCGTTGGCGACGTGTTTTTCTGTCGGGGAGTGGCAGGACAGATCGAGCAGCATGGCATTGACTATCCTTTCGAATTTACCACCGACATCCTCAGCCGCTATGACCTGGCATTCTGCAACCTCGAGTGCGTACTGTCCACTCGTGGAACTCCGCTGAAAAAAAGATTCCTCTTTCGAGCCGACCCGTCCAACGCATATGCACTCAGCGTAGCAGGATTCGATGTCATAAGCATTGCGAACAATCACACAGTTGATTTTGGCTGCCTGGCCCTGCTCGATACGGTTAATGCTGTCGAAAATGCCGACATGGCTGCGGTGGGAACGCGCTTAATGGGATCGGCAGACTCCGGCGTGAGGTTTGTCGAGAGGAACGGGCTGACAATCGGCTTTCTTGCCTTGAGTGATTTCGATGTTGCCGCAGCAGCAACACCCGATGGATATTCCGTCGTTATGAAAGTGGATACTGACTGCCTGCCACAACAGGTGGCTGAAGCCAGAAGCAACTGTGATGTGCTGGTAGTATCGGTGCATTGGGGGATTGACTATATTAATTTCTGGACGGAACGTCAGCAGATGATCGGCGAAATTTGTATTGACAATGGTGCCGACCTTGTTCTCGGCCATCACCCCCATGTGCTGCAAGATATAAAATTGTACAAGGGGAAGCCGATAGTGTATTCGATGGGCGGATTTGTCTGGGACTCGACCCGTTGTGGGGCGGACCGGAGTGCGATCCATGTGTTTGAACTTCGTCCCGGAAGCGCAACGCTTGACGAGATAATCCCGGTGAATATTGTGGACTGCCATCCGATCCCCTGCACACCCTAGAAAAGGGAACAACGCCGTTTTCTGCATGATATAATGCCAACCAATCCATCATGCGTATTGCGTTCGTACAGACCTCGCCGCGTCTCGGCCTGACATCCCGCAATCTCGATGAGGCTTTCCCGCTGATTGAAAAAGTGCAGGAAGCCGATCTTGTGGTCCTGCCGGAGCTTTTTCACTCCGGCTACGCTGCGAGAGATCGTGACGAGGCGCTTTCTCACTCCGTTTCGGCTGACGAAATGAGCGAGCCGCTGTCGATGTGCCTCGACGCGTGCCGGAAATTCCGGATGAACATCGTCGGCGGATTTCTGGAGCGGGATACGAACAGTAAACTTTACAATTCAGCGTGGCTGATCGGTCCGGATGGAATTCTCGCCGCCTACCGGAAGATAAATCTTTTCAACAATGAAAAAAACATATTCGAGCCGGGCGTTGATATCGGTCCGGTCGTGAAAGTTGATGTCGGTTCCAACACCGGAATTGATACTGCCAGGGTCGGGATGCTTGTGTGTTTCGACTGGGTATTTCCGGAGGTCTGGGGCAGGCTGGCGTGGGGAAACGGTGACGGAACCGGGGCGCAGGTTATCGCGCATCCGGCGAATCTGGTGATTCCGGACGCCTGTCCGCTTGCAATTCGCACCCGTGCTGTGGAAAATCGTGTGTTCATTGTCACAGCCGGACGGGTCGGAACCGATCCCGGCCTGGAAGGGGAGATCGAATTCAAGGCCGGAAGCAGGATTGTCGCTCCGGACGGCGCAGTTCTCGCCGAAGGCCCCGATGATAGTCCCGGATGTGATATGGTTGTAATCGATCCCGCATTGGCGGACAATAAATTCATCACGCCCCGAAACCATGTGCTTCGCGAGCGTTTCGGTGTGGATGATGGTGGGGAACCACCTGGAAAACAGTGACCGAATGACTGATAACCCGAACCAGACAGACACGACTTCCGAAGAAAACGAGGAAGAAATACATATCGTTCCGGATTTCTCCCGATTTGTAGCGATAGATATCGAGACAACGGGTCTTGATCCGAGCGATAGCGAGATTATCGAGCTAGGCGCGGTTCGATTTGTGGGGGGCGGGGAGACGGAGACTTATCACGCGCTTGTAAAGCCGATGGCCGGATATCCCGAGCGGAACCGTCGCCTGACCGGGATCGAGCCTGCCGTTCTGGAAAACGGGCGTCCGGTCGGGGAAGCGCTACAGGAATTCGTCGCGTTTTTGGGTGACGATCTTCTCATCTCGCACAACGCGCCATTCGATCTGAATTTCCTCGGTCACCACCTTGAAAAACAGGGTCTGGAGCCGATAAAGAATCCGGCTCTCTGCACGCTTCACTTTGCCGCGTTTATCAATCCGGAAGCGCCGACACTGCAGCTAAGCACTCTCGCGAAAAACTGGGGGGTGGCGGTTAAGGAGACACATCGCGCACTTCAGGATGCCCGTATGGCGGGATGTCTGGCTCTTAATTTGATGGATGAACTGAAATCGTGGCCGGAGGAGTTCATCTCGCATCTCGCGGGATACCGTGGAAAAAGCCTGGATCCGCTGTTCGATTTACTTGATGTGTTGTCTTCCGAAGAAGCGACTGATGCAGGGAACTGGCGTTTGAATGATGTAATTTATAAGCAGATTACCAATCCTGAGTTTGACCGCGCTCTTCCGGTATTCAGGACAATTATCCAGCCCTCTAATCCTGGGCCGTCGGATGATCCCGTGCTTGCGGAGGAAGTTCTTGAGGCATTTAAGCGCGGCGGTGTGACGCTTATCGAGGACAGTCGACCGGGAGCGGGTCCGGTATCATGTTCTGTTCCACTCGCCGGGGATCGCGTTCCGCGTGTTGTGATCGGGATTCCGGATGAGAGCTTTATTGCCACGGTTCTCGGAGCGGACGGCGGCACCGATGGCGCGGGAGGTCCGGACGGCGCTTTCTATCTTGGATTGAGGAGCGAGTATATCAGGCTGGACCGGGCGTTTGACTCTGACGGTCGTCCGGCGGGATGGCTGGAACTAAGCCCGTATGAGCGTGTGGTATTCGCGCGATGGCTCGCGGGAACCCGCACGGGAAGGATCGCGCGGGTGAACTGGTGGCTTCTGAACAACTATTCCGGTCTCAAGGGACTTTTGAATTCACTTACCGGATCGGAGATGGATTATTTAGATCCGGACGATCATGATATACCGTGTTTTGCTGAACTGGCGCGCGCGAAAGCTCGCGATGCCGGCAGAATAATTGTCAATCAGAAACACCTTTTAACGAGACCGGGGGATTTTCCCGGATCGGATCGGCTTCTCGATCAGGCAGGCATCTGCATTATCGAATGTGCGTCGAGATTGATCCATGCCGCGCGAGCGTCGGAAAGCCGCGTTCTGGAGCTTGATTCGATCAGGCGAAAACTGTCGGCGTTTATGGAATCGACCGGGGGCGACGAAAAATTTGCGGACGCGATTGAATCGGCAAAATCCACACTTGATGAACTTTTCGAGATATGCCGGCGGACGATCAGGGCGTATCGTGAATCCCGTCCCCGCGACAGCCTGGGTCCCATCCCGGTTGACGATGAAAGCTGGGTCGATGACGTGTTTTCTGAGCTTGCGGGCGCTCTGGTCGTGATAGGCGATGAACTTGCCGCAACCGCTGTAAGAGTTAATGAAATTCCCGGGCGGAAAGCGGTCGCGGGAATGCTTGAAAGGATCGCCGAGACTGTCGGGCTGTTCAGAAAATCCCTTCCCGGATGGGCGTTATCGCTTGAGGGTGCTCCGGCTCGCAACCCGAAAAGAATCACATTGCGGCTTGCGCCTGTTGAGGTCGGCGATGTGATCCGGAGGCTTATCGATGAGGCGGATGGCGGATTGATCGCGTCTGACCGCCTGTTGCGATATCAGGGATCGTTTGACCGTCTGCGTTCTGCATGGGGACTTCAACCGGACACCGATGTTGCCGAGCGTGTCCTTGAGGACCTGTCGCAGCCGGCGCCTCCGTTGTTCCTGCCGATGGATGTCAACGCTCCGGCGGCGAGGTCGGGCAGGAAGTATCACTGGCAGAAATACATGGAGCGGACCGCCAACCTGCTCCGAATGGTGGCGGATGTGCTCGGCGGCAGGACTGTCGCTGCGTTTAACGCGCATCATGAGTTGAGAAAAGTCAGGGAAATTCTTGAGCAGGATCCGCCGAAGGATTACATCGTGCTGGCGCAATATATGGACGGCACGAAAAGTTCGCTCATACGGGAGTACTTAAACAATCCCGCGACACTGCTTCTCGGCGGGAGGAATTTCCTGGACGGTGTCGATCTCCGTCCGGCGGGATTCACCGTGCTTGTGCTTGTGAAGCTGCCGTTTGTGTCGCCGGAGGAGCCGCTGCATCGCGCGGCGCTCAATATCTGCGATTCGCAGGGAATGGACGGGATGATTTCGTACCTTGTCCCGATCGCAGCGGAAACATCGAACAGATGGATCGACTCACTCGTCTGCGGTCCTCTTCCGCAAGATACCGAATCGGAGAAACATCCCGGAGATGCCGATCCAAAAAAATTCACCGGAAGTACATATCCCGGAGCGGTGATTCTCCTCGATCCACGCGCGGTTCAGAACGAATGGGGCGATGAGCTGGTCGTGTCTCTCAACGCGGGACCGGTCCACAGACTCTCATTCCGCGAAATGCTCGGGAAGCTAGGCGAGATGGTATAGCTTCGTAGCCTGGTATTTCCTTTGAAGGAAGAAATAATAAAAAACAGGATAAATCCCGGCAAGCGATGAGGCTGTCTCACAATTCGTGAAAAGAATGGATTGCATTCTACAGAAAATGCAATAAACTGTAG
>CBDUUJ010000232.1:0-5229 GCA_965370205.1 uncultured bacterium | reverse complement strand
TACCCCACCCTTTAGGGTGGGTGGAAGGCGCATGGTTTCTGGGATCGCCCACCCTGAAGGGTGGGGTACCGGATTATCTATTTCAACAGCCTCTTCCTGCTGGCTGTAACGCCAGCAGGATGCTGGCGTTAATTTTTCTTAGCTCTCTTTCTCCGTTTCAATTCCTCGATACACTCGCGCTCGGGGATGATTACACTTAATCCATCATGCGCAAGCTCGCGTTTGATAATCTCTACATTCTTCTCGTGATCCTTTGGAACCGGATTGATCGTAATCAGATGCTCCGGAGCAACACCAAACCCCGCAACGATTTTTTTCAGTCCCTCGCCCGACCCGTATGTCGGCTGTCCTCCTGTCATCGCGACCGTACTGTTGTCCATTATGAGCACAGTGATCGGGCTGTCTATTGCGACAGCGTCGAGAAGCGGAGTCATGCCGCTGTGAGTGAATGTCGAATCCCCGATAACGCAGACCGATGGCCTGACTCCCGCATGCGCCGCACCATTGGCCATCGATATGCTCGCGCCCATATCGACACAGGTCCCAATCGCGCGATAAGGCGGTAACGCTCCGAGCGTGTAGCATCCGATATCGCCAAACACGCGCCCATCGGGATAATCCTTCATCGCTTCGTTAAGCGCATTGTATGTATCGGCGTGAGGACAGCCTTTGCAGAGCTGGGGAGGCCTTCCGGCGAGCTGCCCGGCTTTGGGGCGTGTTTCGAGAGAGTCCATCCCAAGCGCCGACCGTACCAGGTCGGGAGTTAGTTCGCCGGTAATGGGAAGATCACGAGTCAATTTTCCTCGTACTGTTTTCCCCGATAATCCGAGAAATCCGTTCAGATGCTCCTCAATGTATGGATATCCTTCCTCGATAACCAGTATTTCCTCGACGCTGTCAACGAATTGTTTCAGCATTCCGATTGGCATCGGGTACTGCTTGATGATAAGAGTTGAGAATTCGTTCTGACCGTCCGGGATGTTCTCGAAAACGTAATTGGATGCGATCCCGCTCGTGATGATGCCTTTTTTAACACCATCAACAAGACTCAGAGTGTTGTTATTGCTTTCCTCGCTCTCGGCAAGGAATTTCGACTGATTCTCAATAAGCTGGGCGAAATTTTTTCTCGCGTTGACCGGAAGGAGTGTCCATTGTGTCCAGTCGGTGGACGGGTTCAGCTCGTTTTGCGGTCTGCCTGAATTCAGTACGAGCACATTCGCGCGTGAGTGGGCGAGACGGGTTACGATCCTGAGCATAACCGGAACATTCATCACTTCGCTCAGCTCGAACGCCTCCCGGACCATATTGTACGCTTCCTGCTGATTGCCCGGCTCCAGGCACGGGATCATCGCGAAATGTGCGAAGTACCGTGAATCCTGCTCGTTCTGACTTGAGTGCATGCCGGGATCGTCCGCGACAGCCACTACAAGTCCGCCGTTGACACCGGTGATCGCTGAGTTCATGAACGGGTCGGCGGCGACATTCAGCCCGACATGTTTCATTGTCACAAGAGCGCGTTTGCCAGCATAGCTCATGCCGAGCGCTTCCTCATAGCCGACCTTTTCATTGGTCGACCAGATCGAGTGAACGGAGCCTTTTGCCATCTTCTGGATTGCTTCGAAAATTTCAGTGGATGGTGTTCCGGGATATCCGTAAACACCGGAGATTCCGGCGTGGATAGCACCGAGTGCGACAGCCTCATCGCCGAGCAGGACAGTGGTTTCGCGCATCATGGGATCCTTCCAGCGGAGAAGCAGGCATAAATCATTTAATATGATTTACACATGTCCCGCGCTCAAGTGAACTGATTCACAAGGGCCGGTCCAGTGTACGCAGAATGGGGAGTTGAGTCAATAATACAGCCGGGTGCAGGGGGAATATTCAGCGCTACCACGTCTCAATTATCCGTAATCCGCCATATTCGTCAGCCAGATACACGTAATTGCCGGATACCGCTATTTCTTTGACTTCATCCGGTGTGTCGACAACATTAATGATATATGCATTTTCGGGATCTGATATGTCGAAAAGGGCAAGACCCGCAGGAGCGTAATATGAATAATCATATGACACGTACATGTAGTTGCCTGACGTTTTTATGTCAGTCGCATATTCGGGCGCTTTAATTGTTCCGATATCATGGGCGTCTTCCGGAGGATCTACATCGAAAACATCAACCAGCCAACTACTAAATCCGGTTGCAAAAACGTAACCATTCGATATATCCAGACGCAGCAGGTTTCCAAATATTTCAAAAGAATTCAGAACATATGCGTCTTCCGGCGATTCGATATCAATGATATACAGACTGCCGCCGAAATCCGCCACGTAAGCGTAGTTGCCTGATAAAACAATGTCGAGTGAGGCGTAATCCAGCGTTTCAAAGGTCTTGATTACGTGAGCGCTCTCGGGTGGATCGATATCGATGATCTGAACCCCTCCCTGATAATTCGCAACATATGCATAGCCATCTGAAACAGCAATGTTGCGTGAAGAACCTGATGTTACAAGAGTATTGATAATATTTGCATCCTCAGGTGGATCAATGTCGATGATATGGAAGTCGGCTGAATAATCCGACACGTATGCATATTCGCCTGAAACCGCTATCGCGCGAGCTGCTTCGGGAGTTTCGACAGTATTAATAATGCCCGCCATATCGGGAGCGGAAATATCTACAATCTGAACGCCCAGACTTTCGTTTGCCACATACGCGTAATCTCCTGACACAGCGACCCCCCTGGCATAGCCTGTAGCATCGATCCCGCCTGTTATTATCGGGGAATCAGGTGTGCTCACATCGATTACCCGGATGCCGCTTTCACCTGCCACATACGCGTAACCATCTGATGCGGTTACACATCTGTCACATCCGGGAAACTCTTTGGAGCTGAGTTTGATTGCGTTGTCAGGGGAGGTTATATCGTAAATCTTGAGACAATCAATGGACTCCGTAAAATATAGATAATTACCAAATATATCAATATCCAGCGATGTTTTGAACGCATTGATATCCCCCACACAGCAAGCGTCGCCGGGAGGATCCACATCATATATTCCAACACCCCTATGTATGGAGATAGAGACCTCATAGCAATAAGTTACATAAGCGTAGCCATCCGATACAGCTAATCCGCCCTCGATACCTGCGCCTTTTATAGTAAATTCGTTAACGATGTCAAGCGAGTCAGGGGAATGAATATCGATTATATGCATATCATTACCGGAATCCACGCTATCCTGCTTAATAACATATGCGTAGTCGCCATCGACAGCCAGATCCCTTAAAAATACAGAGGTGGATGTATCATAGACTACCTGGATGGAATTAATAATATGTGCGGATTCAGGCGTATCGATATCAATTACGTGAAAATTATCATCGTCTATTGCATAAGCGTATCCGTCCGATATTACAACATCCCATGCGCGTCCATCCAGGACAATTCCGTTTACCACATGAGCGGCTTCGGGCGGGTCGATATCGATAGCCTGAATGCAGCCGGACTCCTTTTCCGCCACATATGCATAGCCGTCATAAACATCAATATTGATAAATTCTCCGGATGTATCGACCCTGTTAACCCAGAACGGGTCAGAGGGATCTGAAATATCGAAAATTAACAACCCGTAAACGCCGGCAGCGATATATGCGTAACTGCCTTCAACGACGATATCCTCCGGCAGGTAACCAAGCCAGGGAGGTGTGACATCTTTCATGTTGACCGGATTCTCCTCGACCGTTATCACCAGGGGAGTATCCAGCTCGTCCGTCGAGCCTTCATCATCGGTAACCCTGAGCTGGACTTCGTAGATTCCTGCTTCATCCCATGCATGCTTTGTTTTATAATAATCATTAATAAAATTCCCATCGCCGTAGAAGTCCCATTCGAACTTGGAAATATAATACTCGTCACAATCATTATCATGTGAGTCTGAAGGGTCGAAATTGACTATAACTCCAGCATAAGGATGATAATTATCCGCCTCCACGATCGCCGTGGGAGGATGATCCGGATGTTCGATCACCTCAAGATTAATCACCTGGTACGCCGTCAGATCCAGCCATGGTTTGGTCGCGGGATCATTCTCGGATGCCTGCTTTCTGATAAGGCATCTGTATGTGCCAATTGCAGGCATATTCACGTTCTCAATTAACGCCTCATAGCGCGTGAACCCGTCGCCGTCCTCCTTCCATTCGATCTGAAACATCCAGTCGAACAGAGGGGAACATATGACTGAAGGCATGTACGTATCATCCTTGCCCTGCCAGTCGTAAATATCAATAATGAGTTTTGTCTTGCCGCCGCAATCCGTGAGACCGTCGCCGACCGGCTCTTCTGTCACGACGATCTTCCACGCCTCCGGACAGTTGGCTTCCGGCCCGAAGTCGATCATCGGATCGGATACCGGCTTATTTATCGCCATGGCCCAGTTTGCGTCCACCGCATAGCCGAACACAAAAGGCGTCTCGGGAATATACACCTCATATGTCGCAGTGACTGAGTCTCCGGCATAGAACGCGTTGCGAGTATTAAAGGGATCATTCGATACGTGTCGTTTATATCCATTCAGAGTGGCGTCCGGAATCTGGGTGGTGGCATATTTCCCATGGATGTAGCCTTCAAGACCATTCGAACCTGATCCGGCAGTTTCGCAATTGTAAAGTGATGTGTACCCGTCTGCATTGAGAAGTTCGCAGTCGCCGAGATTCCCCACCGATAATGTCAGTCCTGAAATAAGGAAAGACAAACTCGCATCGAACATCGCAATTCCGCGCACGTCGAAAGCTGTAAGGTTGGCGTTATCGAATGGGTGAGTGATTTCTATATCGACCAGGTACGTATCTGCTCCGGACGGTTCGATCCCGGTGATTTTGAAACAATCAGTGCAGGGTTTCTGCTCCAGCAACCCGAGCACATTGAAATGATCTGTAACCTGCCTGACTGGAATCGTTTCGTAAATTATCTGATCCGGATTTGACGCGTCCACATAGATGAAATTGAAAAACCATAGACTATGGCTGCCCCGGGATGCTTCGGTATGAGCGGTCGATGTGAGATCGGTAGTGGGGGACGGTTCACCCGGCAGTAGGGGTAATGAGTGACCGTTTCCTCCTGAGCATCCGGAAAATGTGATGGCCAAAAGAAAGCCATACAAGACGTACCTGTATATCCCTTGCATTTGAAAATCTCCTAAAAAGTGATCAAATGACAACTGCAATTTTAA
>CBDUUJ010000231.1:0-5230 GCA_965370205.1 uncultured bacterium | reverse complement strand
GAGACCGATTCAAGCGGAAAATATGTGGTCCCGAAATCGGGAAGCATCCTGGTCGTTCATGAAAGCGAGGACTGGGAGGTGCTGTCGCCGTCAATCGGAGCGGATGACGCGAAGGAGGACGGTCGGGCGATCAAACTGATGATCGCGGCGGGCAGCGGGATTTTCGAGCATTACTTCGGGGACCCGTCCACCGGCAATCTCGCCACCACACGGAGCATGGAGCTTCCGATGGTAAAAAAATTCGAGGATCGCCAGCGGCTTTTCGAGGGAGTATTCAAAAAGATTTTCAGGATGGTCATCGATGCGGGAGTTAATGCGGGGATTCTGCCTGCGGATGTCGATCGCACGGTCGAGGTCAGTTTCCCGCCGATCGTACCCGAGGATGTCGCGATGCTGACCGAGACTTTGATTAATCAGGTGGAGGCAGGACTGCTTTCGAAGGACAGCGCGAGAAGGATGATTCCATGGATCGGCGATCCTGCGAAAGAAGCGGAAGTAGTGGAGAGAGAGGGGTAGCGGGTGCCGGCAGGGATGCCAGCGTTACAGCCGGCTGGAAGCCAGCGTTACAGTTGGCAGGATGCCAACGTTGTGAGTTAACAGGATGCCAACGTTGCGGATTGGCAGGATGCCAACGTTGTGGATTGAAATTATATGAATGAACAAGCCAAGAGGATGAAAATGAATATACCGATACTTACAAAATTGAAAGAAGCTCGTGTCGACCGTGACGGCTGCCTTGTTGAAGGGATCATCCTGTCGAGCGGGCTATCCGAAAACGGCACATTTTATCCGTCCGAGGTGGTGGAAAGCTCCCGGGATATTTTCAAGGGAGTTCAGTGCTATGCGGATCATCCGGGGATCGGCGAGACCGAGCGTAGTGTCCGGGATGTGGTCGGTGTTATCGAGGATGCATGGCCGGACAAAGGACACCTGAGAGCGACGATCAGGCTAAGCCGCGCGCACGACTGGCTTCTGACAATGATCGGCGAGGGTCTGGTCGGGGATCTCTCGATCAACGCGCTTGGTCGGACCAGGGTCTGTCGCAGGGACGGGCGCGTGGTCCGGGAGGTTTTGGAGATCACGAAAGCTCATTCGGTCGATTTTGTCGCGAGAGCGGCGGCCGGTGGGCATGTCGAGAGAATAATCCACGAAAGCGCGGGTTATGCCGAAGGTCTCAGGCTCCTGGAAAGAATATCTTTTAAGGAATTGTCTGAAGCCCGTCCCGATCTCCTTGAGAAGCTCAGGGAGCAGGTGAAAGAGGATTTTCTCAGGGAGGATGAAGAAGGCCTGAGTGAAATCCGCAGGCTTGAGGATGAGATCGAGCGGCGGCGGATTGTCCTGAAGAGGGAAATCGCAGCCGTGCGGCTGATCGATGCCAGCAGACTTCCCGCGAGTGCGAAGGAATTCATATTGAATGAGGCGCTTGCGATCAGGGTTGAATCGGAGGACGCGTACGAGGCTGCGGTCGCCGGTTTGATCGAGCGGCATCGAAAGCTTCTTGCCGGATTATCTTCACAGGGAATCATTCAGGGAATGGGTTCCGGGAAGATACACGAACAGGCGAGATCGGTCGAGGAGAAAAAGACGCGCAGGTTGATGGGTGTCGGTTGATTTAATCACGCGGGGAATTACCAAAGTTACATCAGCAAAAAACGAGGTGCAGATATGGCCCAGAACTATATCTCACGCGGCGAGGTTATTACTCTCACCGCGGGTGACAGTTACACATCCGGTTTGCCATACCGTGTCAGTGATTTTAACGGGGTGGCTCTTATAACGGTCGAGTCGGGTGATCTTCTGAGTTTCCAGCTCGAGGGGATATTCGAGTTCACGCTTGCGAGTGTGTCGATTGGAGATTTGATCTATATCGACAGCAACAATGCGCTGACTCTTACATCCACCGACAACGACCTTTACGGGCGCGCGGTTACGGCGTCCGATTCAGACAATAAATTCTACTGCCGAATCCTGCAGAGCTAGGACGGCCTGAAAAAAGGAGAGATAAGAATGAGTCTACTTAGAGAATGGGCGAAACGTGCCCAGGATCAGGGTTTTCAGGGATCTCTCATCAGGCGGATTCTGGCTGATGAGGATTTCGAGACCCATGCTATCGAGGGAGTGATCGAAGCTACGGGCCTGAAGGAAGCTACCACGAGCGATTTCGCCGATTTTGTCGGCGACTCCTCGAATGTCGAGAGGGAGCTTCTGCGTTCGTACGATATAGCGCCCTCAAACTGGCGCAAAATTGTGACACTCGTTCCCCTGAGGGATATGAAGACAGTCACACGCCTTCGAAGGAGCGACACGGATCGTTACGAGGTCGTTCCCGAGGGCGCGGAACATGAGCAGGGAAGTTACTCAAGCTACAAGGTGACTTACGATCCGAAGAAGTACGAGCGCGGAGTGAATTTCACATGGGAGATGCTCATTAATGATGACCTTGGCGCTTTTCGGAATATCGGGCGCGAACTCGGGATGGCTGCGCAGAACACGGTCAACGATTTCGTGATCAGTTTTTTAGGCGGCAATCCAATAATCTATGATAGCCAGTATCTGTTCCATGCGGATCATAACAACATCGGGTCAGCCGCATTAAGTGAATCGGCGCTTGCGGCGGCGGTCACATCAATGCGCGAGCAAACAAGCGAGAAGGGCAACCCGCTCAATATCGAGCCGGGCTACCTGGTCGTTCCGCCGGAGCTTGAGTTCACAGCGAAGAAGCTCGTGAATTCGACTCTTGTTCCGGGCGGTTCGCTTAACGATGTCAATGTTCTTCAGGGCATGGTGGAAGTGCTGGTTGAGCCGCTTCTGACCGATTCGGACAACTGGTACCTGATCGCGAAGCCGTCGAGTATTCAGACAGTTGAAATCGGATTCCTCGGTGGACGCGAAACGCCGGAGATTCTTGTGAAAGAGGATTTCGAGCGTGACGTGATCTGGTACAAGGGTCGGATCGTGTTCGGCGGCGCGGTGCTTGATTACCGCGGTTTCTACGGCGCAATAGTCAGTTAATTCCCGACAGGAAAATTTCAGGACTCCAACAGGCTCGATAGGATTAATTCTTCGAGCCTGCTGGAGTCGCATTTCAGGAGAAAAAAAATGTCCACGATAGATGAACTCAGGCTGAAAATTCTGGACCGCCCGCAGGTGGTTCTCGGGGAGCGTGTCGGGACAGGCGACGGCGCAACGGAAGTGTTCAAACTCAGGCATGCGCCGGTTATGTCCGGAAGTGTGAGCGTTTTTGTTGACGGAGTCGAGAAAACCGAAGGCAGTGACTACACGCTCGATTATGCAACCGGCAAACTGGCTTTCACATCAGCGCCGGACGACGGCGATTCCATCGTGTCCGATTATGAATTCGCGGCTTTCAGCGATGACGATCTTCAGTCCTTCCTTAGCTCTGCCGGGGGAAATCTCGCTCTTGCTGCGGGGGAGGCGCTGACATCCCTGATCGCCGACCGGGGCAGGATGGTCACATGGAGCCGTGGCGACGCGAAGCTCGATTACGACCGCTTAAGGCGGGATCTCGCGGATGTCGCAAGGCGTTTCTACAGCCAGGGCGCGAGCGAGTCCGGCGGAGCGAAGGCGGATGATGTGAAATGGGAGGAGGTTGTGTGATGGTCCCGATTGAACCGCATCTGGGGGAGTCGATCGGTCATGGCGCGCTCTCGGTCTGGCTCGATTTCTGGGAGCTTACGGGGCGCTTTCGCGTGGATATCATTCGTCGCATTGAATCAGGTGGCGATCCGGCGAAAATGATTCCGCCCGATGTTGAAACCGTTGTAATTCCGGCTGTAAGGACGATCCTGGTCGGGAGAGATTCCGATTCGATTCATGATCGAGCTGGTGAGATTCCTGTGAGCTGTCTCAGGTTTGAATTCATTGATTGTATACATGAAACGGATCGACTGATGATCGACAAAGTCGAGTATGAGGTTGACCTGGTTCAGGAGCGGGACATGGGGGATTTCGCGATCTGGCTCGTGCAGGCGCACAGGGTTGAGTGAATGTGCCGGCAGGATGCCGGCGGTACAGCCGGCTGGAAGCCAGCGCTACGAAAAAAAACAGCGCTACGGAAATGAAAATATGAGGATAAAATAGAATGTATCTGAATCCATCACAGATAATCAACAATATCAAGCGGTCGTTCAACGCGTACCTGGAGAGCGTACTTGCCCACACGACGATAAATTTCGACGAGGATCCGTTTGAGACGGGTGAGCTGACGAGCTGGTACGCGGTTCGTTATGTCGGGTATTCATCCGAGTCGAGCGGCATGGGGGATCTGATCGATGAGGATACGAACGCGGAGGGGCGGTTTCATGTTCTGAAATGCGAGTTAAGCGCATGGTGTCGCGACGATTCACAACGTGTAAGTCTTGGTGAGATGATCGATAATCTTGTCGCGATTTCGGAGGCGCCGTCTGTCGCGCTTTACAATTATGCCGACCCGGAGAACCCGGTGGAGATCGGGACGATACAGCTCAAACCGTCCCGTGGTGTATCCACCCCCCCATGGAGCGGAAGTGCCGGTGGAGTGTTGAAATCGAGCGGGGATATTCACGCGGAAGGAAGGATGGTCGGGTTTGTCCTTGAGATGAATTTGACAGTACTGGCGGAGGTTGATTGATAATGAACGAAGAAACACAAAATGACCTGGACGGAATTATGGAATCGCTCAGGAAACTTGCCGAGGAGCTGACGGAACTCGAGCAGACACTGGCGTCGATTGCCGGTGATGAAGGATCCGCACGTAAAATATCGGATCGGATTGATTAGGAGAAACTCATGACCGGAACTTGCGAATTCAGGGAAGCCAAACTGTCGCTTGGCGGTGACAACCTCACGTTTGTAGTCGAGGCGGGTATCGAGCAGGGCTGGGAGACATTGTCATATCCGGTTTATCGCGATCAGCCGGTTGTGAAGACAGTTCCCACGCTGAAGAGGATAGTCGCGCATGTCCGCAGGAGATATCAGCCTGAAAGCCCTCTTCATGCGGCACTGGACGGGAATCCGCTGACACTGGAATTTGTGTCGGGCGGCGAGACTCACAGTTTCACCCAGGCGAGGGTTCTGGAGTGGAAAGTTTCCGGCGAACTTAACGGTGAGATGATGGAGGAGGTCGCGCTTGTCTGCGAGGAAGAGGATGCAGGCTGATTCTTGTTAGTTAAAATAAAAGATGGTATGGTGAATACAGTGCTTAATCATTAACAGGGACAATCATTGGAAC
>CBDUUJ010000230.1:0-5282 GCA_965370205.1 uncultured bacterium | reverse complement strand
GAAGAAAACTCTCGGTTCACCGGTTAACATGCAATAACCACTCGCAATATCTCTGGGACATCCTGAATTCGGCAGAGGGAAAGGCTCGATAACCCAGTCGCCAACTTCCTCAACGACTGTAATAGTGAAATAATCGTAGAGGACCCAGGGCTGAGTGGAGTCGAAAGCCGCGATCTGCATAATATACTCGCCCACGGGAGCATCCTTGGAGTTGTTGAGGAAAACGAAATAGTGATTATCCATACCGGATTGCTTGACCATTGTGATATCAATGCCAAGATCCTCACAAACAACACTGACAGCGCCGGCATCGTCGTGACGATCGAAGACATCCAACTCGAATTTCCTGCTTATCTTGCCGTCTATATCCATCACGCCTTCTATCGTCTGGTTTGATATGGCATATGGCTCACGCAGGGAGTCGGCGGGATAAATTGCATCGACCGCTGTTTTGAACAGGAAAGGAATCGATGGATAATGAATTTCAAAATGCTCGGTTATTTCCGTTCCACCGTCAACAATGCCATCGGTCAGGTCCTTTCCAAAAAGGCGGAATGGATTTTTATCAGGCGGATCATCCGTATCGTATAATGTCGTGTAATCGTCCGGATTGGTCAGGTAAATCTCAGGATTGTTCGATATCAGGATTCCCCTGACATCGGCACCTGCAAGCGGATATGGATTTTTGAGAGTGACATCCGCCGACAGGATTTGATTGCCGGGGTCATCTGAGACATTCGAGAAGCTCAGGCAGTCATTGCAGTATGGCGGCTTCAGGAATATCTTCACGTTGAAATGAACCGCTCCGCTGAGAAACCGATCGGTGACCGGAGTGGCCGTGATACCATCTGCGTCCACCAGGACCTCCCAGATACCCCAGGTCTGATGTCCTGAGCCATACAGCCCGGGACATGCGCCGAGATGCATATCGTCCAGTCCCGGCGATGTTGGCGACGGCGTCCCGGAGCATCCGTAGAGAAAGCCGACGGAAATCAAAAGGGTTATCAACAAAAGAAATAATCTCTTCATATCAGAAGCCAACTCCTTTATCTGTCCCCTAACCTAATAGTATAACGTAGACAGGCATGAAGCGGCAATGAAAGAGGAACGATAGAATAGCTTTTAATGAAGATATTTCAGACTAATTCCATTAATTTATTTCTGTTTCAATCCTGCAGGCAGGCTGAGAGTGTTTCAAAATGGTTTTGTAGCGCGGACGTCCCGTCGGCTGTTCTGCGGGAATCCTGCCCGCATATCTATCAATATATTTTGCGGACGGGGACGTCCACAGGACAGCCGACGGGACGTCCGCGCTACAATATTTCCGAATTGTAAGGCAGTCTCTGGCAGTCACGGCGACAAGCACCTTCGGCTGGAAGCCAAAGGCGCTTGTCACCGGCACCCGTCAGCGGCATCGGCACTCGTCAGTGGCATCGGCACTCGCCAGTGTCACCGGCACCCGTCAGCGGCACCGGCACCCGTCAGCGGCATCGGCACTCGTCAGTGGCATCAGTGGGCAGAAATGATTAATTTTTCGTATAAGTATCCTGCTGTAATTCAGGACGAATACACGTCCGATTGTGTTATGATGTGCTCAAAATTCGCCCGGTAGATTTATAAACCGTGAGGCGAGAGAGGTGAAACCCGATGGTACGCATCACATTACCTGATGGTGATGCAAAGGAGTATTCTCCCGGCATATGTCCGATGGATATCGCCAGGGAAATTTCGGAGGGCCTTGCCCGGAAGAGCATAGGCGCGCTGTTCAACGGCAAGCTTATCGCGCTCGACCGGGCATTGACAACGGACGGCGATCTCCGGCTCCTTACCGATCGGGACCCGGAGGCGCTCACAATTCTCAGACATACAGCCGCGCATGTTCTCGCGCAGGCGGTGAAACGTCACAGGCCGGAAGCCCAGCTCGGTTTCGGTCCGGCGATTGAGAACGGGTTCTTCTACGATTTCCTTGTCGATAAGCCTTTCACTCCCGAAGACCTTGAGGTATTCGTAAAGGAGATGAAGAAGATAGTCAAAGAGGATCTTCCTCTGACCTGCGCTGTTCTCACAAAGGAAGAAGCTGTCGAGAAACTCAGGGAACTTGGGGAAGATCTGAAAATCCCGCATGTTGATGAGCTTGAGGGCGATACGGTATCGACGTACTCGCAGGGAGATTTCACCGACCTGTGTCGCGGCCCGCATCTTCGGTCCACCGGAAAGCTCAAGCATTTCAAGCTGCTGAGCACATCCGGGGCGTACTGGAAGGGTGACGAGAAAAATCCGATGCTTCAGAGGATTTACGGCACCGCGTTTTTCAAAAAGGACGATCTTAAAGCCCATCTTGAGATGCTTGAGGAAGCACGCAAAAGGGATCATCGCGTTCTGGGGAAGAAGCTCGATCTTTTCATGCTGTCCGAGGAAGCCGGAGCGGGTCTGGCGTTTTTCAAGCCGCGCGGCGCAATAATTATCGATCTCATAAAAAAATTCGTCGAAGGCGAGCTGGTCCGTCGCGGATACGACCTTGTCGTAACTCCCCATCTTTACAGACAGGAGCTGTTCGTCACGTCGGGACATTTCAGCCACTATTCGGAAAACCTGTTTCTGGCAAGGCATGTATCCGAGGAACAGGGATATATAGTCAAGCCGATGAACTGCCCCGGACATATGCTGATTTACAAAAGCGAGCTGAGAAGTTATCGCGATCTGCCGATGCGGCTGTTTGAATTCGGTACATGCTACCGGTTCGAGAGATCGGGAGTTCTTCACGGACTGACGCGCGTCCGCAACCTGACGATCGACGACGCCCACCATTTCTGCACCCCGGAGCAGCTTGAGGACGAGCTTGTCGGGCTATTCGATTTCGCGGATTTCGTGTATAAAACGTTTGGTTTCAAATACATCGTGAAACTTGCCACAAGGCCCGATGATTCAATCGGCAGCGACGAGACATGGGAATCGGCAACGAAGGCACTCGAGCAGGCACTTGGCAAACTTGGATGGGAGTATGAATACGATCCCGGCGGGGGAGCGTTTTATGGTCCAAAAGTCGATATTTTCGTCAAGGATGCTATCGGACGGATCTGGCAGTTATCCACGATCCAGGTGGATTTCAATCTTCCCGAACGATTCGAACTCGAATATATCGATGAAAACAGTAAGCGAAAAAGACCTCATATGGTCCATCGCGCGATTATCGGATCAATCGAGAGATTTTTCGGTGTACTGATCGAACACACCGCCGGCGCATTTCCCATATGGCTTGCACCTGAGCAGGCGATGGTTCTTCCAGTCAGCGACAAGACCAACGAATACGCTGTTGAAGTTGCACAGAAACTCAGCAGCGCAGGATTTCGGGTCAAGGCCGATTTAAGAAATGAGAAAGTTGGATACAAGATCCGCGAGGGCCGCATGCTGAAAGTTCCATATCTTCTGGTCGTCGGACCAAAGGAATCGGAATCCGGGACTGTCTCGGTGAACGAGAGAGGTGTCGGCGACACAGGCGCGGTTCCCCTTCAGGAGTTTATGGACCGACTTGAGGTCGAGGGCCGGATTCCTGCATCGTCGGACTAAATCCGCAACATAACTATGCACTCAACCGGGTTTAACAACCCGGTTTTTCTATGCCCATTTAAAATCTTACTAAATTTTACGAATTTTACTAAAGACTGGTAAGGCTCACAAACTTGACATTCAGGCAATATCCCGGTTAAACTAACAAGCAGAGGCTATCGGTTTGCGTCGAGAAGAGGTGGTTGGCGCAACAATATTGGAAATTTGGCACTTATTTTGGGTGGTATTTGCCAGAAGCTATGATTCTTGTCAAAGAATCGTTGGAAATGGTCGAATTTAATAATGCCATGACATCTAACACTCCATCGACATCAAGTGAGCCTACTCCTGTACGGCGCCGATTCGGCAACATCCTGCGTAAGATTCGCAAGGTCAGGGGTAAAAGTATTTACGAGCTGGCCCGAGAAGCCCAGGTTGACGCGGGCTATATCTCGCGGCTGGAGAACGCTCACCGGAATCCCCCCTCCCCCAGAATTCTTCAGAGATTCGCGGACGCGCTAAGTGTAAAAGTGGATCTCCTGATGATGGCTGCGGGTTATCTGGAATTTGACACGGCCGGTCGCCCGCTGGATGAAGGGGAAATTGTCCGGCGCGTGGAAGCCGAACTTACGCAGGCACATAGTGCATTGCCTGCGGACAGCGAAACCGGGGTGGCGTTAAAATCCAGAGGGGAAATCCAGGATGTACTCAGGCAGCTCGATGATATGAAACGAAGCCTTCTGGACGCACTCAGCGAGGGTCCGACTACGGATATCGATATTCTGGGCCAGATACCGGCGGGATTCCCGGTCGGAGTGGAGGAGTATACGATAGGCAAGCTCGCGGTTGAGAGAACCGGACTGCCGAATGACCCGGACCTGTTCGCACTCAAGGTCAGTGGCGACAGCCTGGATGGAATCGGTATCATCGAGGGCGACTATGTGATTCTCAGCCCGATGCTGAAAAATGCACTGGACCAGGGATCGATATGCGCCGTTCGTCTGGAAGATGACGAAGTCACACTAAAAAGGGTATACTTTGCCGCAGACGGGGTTATTCTCAGGTCCGCGAATCCGGACTATCCCGATATCAAGCGCCCGACAGTGAGTGTCATCGGGAAAGTGGTCCGTCTGGTGCGGCAATTCAGATGACCCCCCCCTACCCGTTATGTCTCCTGAATTTATCCAGCGATACTGGCTGACAGGATTTATAATTCTAGCAGCGATTATGTATTTTTTCGCGTACGCGGGCTACCGTGTCCAGCAGGATGCCAAAAAAAAAGGACTGGGCAAAGCAGCAGTGACATTCTGGTCGGTATCGGTCGTATTTTTCGGACTGATTTTCCTTCCCATATATTTCATTTTCAGATCAAGGTCGGTATTCGCAACGGAAGTAAAAGAAGAGGAGAAACAGGATCGATACAAGCTGTGTCCTCATTGTGGAGAGAGGAATCCTGTCGACGGAAGTCTATGCGGCAAATGCCGGAAGCCTCTTGACTCTGCGATATCGGCAACGGGCAGTAAGACCTGCCCCTATTGCGGCGCCGACAATCCGGTTGAGGCAAGACGCTGCAAGTCATGCGACCAGGTGATAGGATACGCAGAAACGGACGAGGAGTGAGGTCCCTGTTGATCGATTTTAAAACCAGGTCCAATTCATGAAATTACAACGCCCCCCTTTAAGACCAATCCCATTAATTATTTTTCAATTCTGCAGGCAGTCTGGGACTATTGAAA
>CBDUUJ010000229.1:0-5283 GCA_965370205.1 uncultured bacterium | reverse complement strand
ATTGATGGAATGTTTACATTACCAGCATAAACCACACAGCGGGATATAGCCAGATCGGACCATCCGCCGGGTGCATTTTACCGGCCCTTATTACATGACAGACCGAAACGGCATTGTAATACGGGGTGAAGATAAAGGCAATGGTTTGCCGGCAGGGCTGCCGGCGGTACTGCCGGCTGGCAGCCGGCGTTACGAATGACAGAGATGTTGGCAAATAGCCGGTCGGAAGCCGGCGGTTCGGTCACTCGCTCATTTCCAGCCAGAGGTTCCAGTGATCATAGTCCGGACCAGGGTCGTTGCGGGTGTCGGCATGAAGGGCGAAAACCTGCCCGTCGATCCCCACATCGAAGCTGATATTGCTCAGGATGTAGGTGTCCGGAATGCCGGAATATGCGGTGACCGGCCAATCCCAGGTGTTGCCGCCGTCGCATGATTTTGAAAGCAGAAGATCGGTGCTGTTGTGGTTGAAATAGATGTAAACATTTCCCCACGGGCTGACTTCCACGCGGGGCTGCATGTAGCTGGATGTGGAATAACCATCATCTGTGGGTATCTCCAATTCCAGGGGGAATGACGAGCCGCCGTCCACCGATCGGGCGTAATAGAGTTCCCATGTATTCGGTGGGTTTGTCCCGCCGAATAAACCGTCATTGCGGCGATCCACCCACGCCACGTGGATAATCCCGTCATTCGCAATCGCGACACCCGGCTCGATCTGCTCGATATCAACCTGGTCGGTATTGACCATGACATCCGTTCCGAACGGGGTGAACCCGTCGAGTTTGTCGAAATAAATATCCATACTGGTCAGGGGCGGGTCGAGAAGGTGACGGCGGTCGGTCCAGACAACAGCGACAGTTCCACCGGGAGAAACATCCATGTCGAAGTTATTTTCCGCAATCTGAATTTCCGTGCTGCTGTCATCGATCTGCACAGCAGGTTCCCATGTGAAACCCTGATCATCTGAGTATGAATAGTAAAGATGAAACGCAAGCCCGTCGCGTTCATCCATCCAGACCGCGTGAAGCCGTCCAAAGTTGTCGGCTCCAAGCAGAATACCTTTAGGTTCATTATCAGCCTGAAGCGGACCGGTCTCAAAATCGTAAATGTTGACATCATTCTCCCATGTCAGGCCATTATCGTACGACGTGCTGACCCAGGGTTCCGGAACGCCGGTCCAATATTCGATCCAGGCACAATAGAGATTCCCGTCCAGGTCCCGCGCAAGGGACGGCCAGAGTCGCGAGCCGGGCATTCCGAGATAATTCACCTGTTCCGGGGAGGCAAACGAAAGACCGCCGTCGATTGAGTGGCGGCAGAATATATCCCCATCGCCGATCGTGCCCTTCGACCAGGTAACCCACACGTGATCCATGTAAACCAGCGTGGACCGCCTTCCGGTGTAGAGATTGTTCATAACGGGGATGTCGATCTTTTCCTCCATCGCAAATGAGACCGGATCGCTGCATGGATCGAGCATGTAATAGTTGTAGAGATCGTAATAAATCATCTGTTCTGTGTTCTCAGTGTAAACACGAATGAAATATATGCCGCCAGCGATTGTCTCCGGATACGGAAGAGTCGCGTATCCATTCGAGACCCACGATGAGCCGAGTTCTACGTGCATGTCATTGTACAGAGTGATTTGAGTGGGCTCATAAGGACAGAGAAGCCCAATCGAGCCATATACCGTTTCGATGGGCGGAACAGTGAAAAAATAGTAATCCAGATCATCGGTGCCGTCGCCGCCCGGATTGCAGAGAGTACCAAACGCGTCTCCACCCAGATCGATCAGTTCCGCTGTTGCGATTTGATTGTTGTTGTCGGCCTCGCAGGTTACAGTCGCGATTTCCACCCATGCGGTCTGGAAAGCCAATACGCGTTCATCAGGACCAACGGTTGTGCCGCCCTGTGTATATTTCGCTCCACCGTATTCAACTTCAGCGCAAACAAAAATGAGATGCGGATCGGCTGAGTCGAGGTCCAGAAGCCATTGTGTGACATCGGCTTCGTAAATCGCATGGTCGAAGCTCTCGGACACATATTCAAGAGGATTCTCTTCCACGAAGAGGGTTGGGCTTAATACAAAGACAATTCCAATCTGGTCCTGGATATTTCCTGCGGCCATTCCCTGCCAGTCGCTGACAATCGCTCTTACCCTAAGATTGCCGCCGACTCCGCCGCCTTCCATGTATTCGAGCGTATTATTGGGATAAATAATATCGATTTTAAACGCCTCGGGCTGATTTGCGGCCAACGGGAAATCATCGGGAACCGCCGACGGGGGATTTGGAACGGGAGCCGCCCAGCTTGCATCGATCGCGTAGTTGAAAATGCAGACCGGACCGCCGAATACCGGAAATTGTATTTCATATCGACGTGTGTTAGTCGTTCCCGATGTAAATATCGCGCGACCTGCATCATCGTCGAGCATCGGCAATATCAGGTCCCCAAGCGGACTTGTCGGTCCGAGCGCGTCCGCGTACGATTTGAACGGGTTTATGGTTGCAGTCAGCAATGCCGGATCCTGGCATCCGGGTGAACCGGGCGAATAACCGAGCAATCCGCCACCTGTAAAGTCGGTCGGATTCCACCAGAGGGTAAGCCCGTCGCGATTTAAAAGCTGCGTTTCCTCCGGTCCCGCGATTACCCATGGTCCGCAGATAAGCGTGCCGGGAGTGATCAGAATACCCTTCACGTCAAATCCTGAAAGCTTATCCTGACCTGCGAACGGATGCGTGAGGGAGATATCCATTACAAACAATCCATTCAGGAAATCACTCGCCAGTGAATCGATCGTGATATCCATCCCGGATGTCGCCATCACCGGACCGAGCACATTGAGATGCAGCTCCGATGATCTCATGGGTGTTAAATCAACTTCACCGGTCTCGATATTGCATCGCATCTCAGCATATCCCCAGAGAGCGTGATTCGACTGATTGACAGCCGTATTTTTTTCGGAAGGCACGACGGGATTCGCGCCATGCGCGCATCCGACCGCGATTAATAACATAAAAGAAAGGATAATCTTTGTCAGTTTCATTGGAATTATCTCCCTGGTTTACTTCTTCCCCTTGACCTTCGCATCCACCTTTGTCTCGGTCGATCTGCGACCCTCCACGTGGCTTTCAATGGTCGCGTCTTCAGCATTGAGAGTCTTCTGCATGTTCTTCAGAGGGTCCATGCATTCGCTTCCCCTGTATCCTTTCGCGATCACTCTCATCTTGCCGTCTTTATCGATATAAATTTCAAATTCTTCTTTTATCGCCATCGTCTCACCACCACTCGTATGGTTTCATTCTCCTCTTCTGTTTCCTCGACAATTGTGTAACCTTCCGCTTTCAGACGATCCATAAGCTGCACGTAGCCATAGCGCTGCTGGACCTGGTTGTTGAATTCACCGATCTCGATCCCCTCCCTCTCGCGGAGTTCTTCCTCATCCACGAGAAGCTCGAGTTGGCCTTCGGCGTTTTTACGGACCCCGATCCGAAGACCGTTTTCATTAACCAGCACATGCTCGACCTGCTCGTTCATGCGACCGGTCTTAAGTATTCCGATTCCCTGGGCCAGTTCAAATCCAAGTAACCCAAGCGCTATCAGCGCGGTGGGTATTTCCATGAACGGGATCGGAACCGGTGCCAGAAAAAATCCTCCACTCATTAAATCATTCCTTTCTCCCGGATAAAACGGGTGTTTATTTATCATGAGTACTGATTATTATTTTTGATATCTGAACTTTCCTTAATAATTTACACCATACAACCGGGATATCAAAATTCACTCCGGCATGATCTACCGGAAGATATATTCGGTTCCCTCGCAATTGAATGTGTTTCCATGCAGGATGAAATATATGAAAGCGAGTCCAACCGCCAGTTGGAGAAAAATCCAGCCCATCCTTATTATTATTGGTTTCAGTCTCTCGCCTCTGGTCCGGAGAAAACGAGCCTGTTGATAGAGCCACTCATCCTTTTTTACTCCCGGACGCGGTCCTCTCCCGGCGAAATCATACCTCGCGAGAACCGGATAATGGACGGACTCATCGAGAGGTTTCGGCTCCTCGATTTTAATCGGCTTATGCTCGCCGTCCTCGATATATTCAATCCTGTTTCCCATCAGATTTCATTTACTTACTGATTCATCAATTGTACAAACAATCAATTCGTTTCAAGATACCCCTGCGACGGCTTCCAGCGCGGGTATTGATGCACGTTATGATACTGAAGCGGAACACGGATGCCCTGCTTTTTATATGTGTTGATCTTCTCAACCACCTGCCCCAGTTTGAAATCAACCGATATCCCGTCCTCATACTGCATCGACGGGTCCTCAACCGCTTTGAGTATCTCGAGTACGTCTATCAGATAACCCCTGTGTTCATATGCAGTTGCGAGATGAATCCGGAAGCGGTCGATCAGGCGGGGATTTTTGCCACTCGCGTTGTGAAGCAGACCCTCCCAGTGCGATATCGCCGAGCGGAAGTCATCCATGTCCAGGTACGCCTGCCCGATTAGATGTGTGAGCAGAATATCAAGCTCGGTTTTTCCACCATGATAATGGATTTTCATGTCGATTTCGTTTATCACTTCATCCGGAGCGTTGTCGGTAAGCATCGACCGCGCCCAGACCACCTGTACCGCCGGATTATTGGGATATTCCCGAAATGCCGGATGAATAACCTTCTTCGCTGCACGGTTGCGTTTCTCAATGAGATATATATGCGCCGTGATCGCCGCGACATCCCCTGTCGTCGGCATGATGTGAAAGACGAAATCCTCAAAAAGATTTACATGCGGACGGAATGTCGGCATGAATCTCAGGATATATATCCCGTAAAACGGCTCCTCAGCCTGAAGAATATGCAAAAATGCCTGTCGTGCTCTCTCAGCCCTGCCGTTCAACAGCTCGATGAATCCGATCATGAACCACGCGTCCATGAACTCCCTGTCGATCCGCGCAGCCCTCTTGAATTCGCGGAACGCCCGATCCTCCCTTCCCAGAAGAAACGCGTTGCAGCCATGCACAAACGCCTGCTCCTCCGGTCTGGACAGAGACAAAGCGAATGTGTCGATCTCCGGCGACGGGAGATTCCCTGACGAGTAATCAAATTTCCCAAGAAATGCCATTCACTATCTCTTGTATTCTCGAATCGTAATGCCTGCATCCTGAGGCTGTTGAGAAATCAGGTTTTATCCGGTACCCCACCCTTTAGGGTGGGTGGAAGACGCATGGTTTCTGGTATCGTCCCACCCTAAAGGGTGGGGTACCGGATTTTTTTAT